>JAFNVE010000176.1 GCA_017379955.1 Tidjanibacter sp.
GCGATGACTACTTTGTGATCATTACCGAGAGCCGTAGAAAGATACTTGCAGATGGCGATATGGTATATGAGAAACAGAAACTCCACCTCTATAAGGAGGATTTTGAGAAGTTTGCCGAGGGTTTGGAAAATGTTGTGGAGTATATACACAAGGAGAAATCCGAGAATTTCTTGTAGGAAATAGTGTTGATTATATGTAGCACTCAGGGTTTTAAATAATGCTGAGTGCTACTTTTGTTTAAAAAACTCGGATAATATTTGCTTGCCAGGGAATAATCACATAATTTTACATAGCAAACTAAAAACTAATCAAAATGAAGAAATTTATTCTTGTTCTGACCGTTGCTCTCTGTGCCGTTCAGTTTGCACAGGCTCAGCGACTTATCGTCCGTATGGATGACCTGGGCGTAACTCACGCCACCAATCTTGCAATTATGCAGTGCTATGATGAGGGTATCGGCCGTTCGGCTGAGGTTATGAGCGTGTGCCCCTGGTTTATGGAGGCTGCGAATATGCTCAAAGAGCACCCCGGTCTGGATGTAGGTGTACATATTACCTTGTGCTGTGAGTGGGCTGGTTTTAAGTGGAGACCTCTGACTGACTGCCCTTCGCTCTGTGATGAGGATGGTTACCTGATTGGCAAGACCCAGAACCCCAACGCTACATTGGAGGATGTGGAGAAGGAGATGAGAGCACAGATTGAGCTGGCAATGAAGTATATCGACAACGTGACTCATATTACTGACCACTGTATGTGGACTATGCGACCTGAGTTTAAGGAGCTCGCTATCCGCGTTGCTGAGGAGTATGGCCTGAGATATCAGGGCCAGGGCGACTACGATGCACAGATTGGTATTCAGAGCCTGCCTATGGGCTTTGGTGGTGGCAACCGTGCACCCCGCCTGCTCGAAGCCTTGAAGAAGATGGAGAAGGGTAAGACCTATTGGACTATCGAGCACCCCTCGCTTGACAATGAGGAGATGAAGGGTATCTATGAGGTGACTGCTCGCGGTGAGAAACGCTTTGCAGGCCCCGACCGCCAGGATGTTACCAACGCCTTCACCGACCCCGAGGTGATGAAGTATATCCAGGAGAACGGTATCGAGCTGGTGTCGTTTGGCGACGTGATGCGCGAAAAAGGCGTTATTGAGTAAACCGACGACCAATAGATGTCTTAACAGCCGAGAGATATTCGATATATCTCTCGGCTGTTGTTTTAGTGAGTTTAAGGAATTTAGGGAGAGTAGGGAGTTTAAAGAATTTAGTGATAACTGATTAAATTTCTTTGAATAATATTGGGTTATTCGGGTTTAGGGAATACCATCGTAGATGGTACAATGAAAAATAGAGCGGTGATTGTCAAGCTTGCTTGGACTAATCACTGCTCTATTTGTCGTTGTAATAACTGCAAAGTTATTCCTAAATCCGCAAACTAAATAGTACAAAAGTTTTTTGGTGCCGCTGTTTTACAAAAAGCGGATATAAACTACTCTAAATTCTTTTTGACTGCTATTTCGAAGGTTTTGCCCTCTTCGGCGAGGTCGGTGTTGGGGAATATTTCGCGTGCTTCGTTGAGGAGCAGTGAGTCATCCTTGTAGCGTGATGAGAAGTGTCCTATGAGTAGTTTGCCTGCTTCGCTCTCCACGGCTGCTTTTGCTGCCTGGTGTGTTGTGGAGTGGCCGGTATCCTTTGCCAGGGACTTTTCTATTGCTGCGAATGTCGCCTCGTGGTATAGCAGGTCAACGCCCTTTACGAGGCTCACCGCTTTGCCCGAGTAGAGCGTGTCGCTCAGATAGGCGTAGCTGCGTGGTGTGAAGGGTTTGTATGTCAGCTCGGCGTTGGGGATTAGTCCTACGCCATCTACGAGGATATCTTCGCCACGCTTTGCGGATGTTATCTGTGCTATGCCGAGGTTGTACTTGGCTATTGCCTCCTTGTGCACGTTCAGTCCGGGCTCTTTCTCGCGGAATAGATAACCACAGCAGGGCGTGCGATGTCGCAGGGGTACTGTCCATACCTCCATCACGTTGTTTTCGTATATGAGGGCGTGTTGGCGTGTGTCAACCTCGTGGAATCGTACCTCAAAGGGTAGCTTGGTGTCAAACCAACGGTAGTGACTTTCGAGTATCTCCTCCATGGGGTGTGGCGCGTAGATGTCGAGTGGCACTTTGCGGCCTTGCAGCCCGAGGGTGGAGATTAGGGGGAATAGACCGAATACATGGTCGCCGTGGAGGTGTGATATAAATACCGCATTTATGCGCATGGGGTTTATGCCACACTCCATCAGTCGTCGCTGTGTACCCTCGCCACAGTCTATTAAATAAAACTGCTCATACGCATTTAGCGTATGAGCAGAGTGGTGTTTTTTTACTGACGGCTTGGCCGAACTGCTTCCGAGTATGGTTACCTTAAAAGTCATCTGTATAAACCTTTTTAGTCCCCTTGTTACTCGTCTGCCGACCTTGCCGGAGTGATAGTCTTATTTAAAGGTGTCTGATTACTCAGCGTCCTTCTTTGCCTTGGGCTTTGCAGCAGCCTCCATCTGAGCCTTCAGGTCAGCCAGAGCGGTGATGTCACCAAGGGTAGTCTTCTCGATCGAAGCGTTGATCTTCTTAACCGACGACTTGGTAGCATCAGCAGCAGCACGACGCTCTGCCTTCTCTGCCTTCTCCTCAGCGCGCTTTGCCTCCTCGAAGATACGAGTGTGCGAGAGGCTGATGTGCTTGGTCACCTTCGAGAATTCGATAACCTTGAAGGGGAGCTTCTCACCTACCTTAACGGTGGTGCCATCCTCCTTAACGCACTGCTTAGCCGAAGCGAAGCCCTCAATCTGGTCGTTCAGAGCAACTACTGCGCCCTTCTCGTTCACCTCGGTTACAGTACCCTCGTGTACGGTGTCAACTGCAAACTGAGCCTCGAACTCGTTCCAGGGGTTCTCCTCGAGCTGCTTGTGACCAAGGCTGAGACGACGGTTCTCCTTGTCGATATCAAGAACTACTACGTCGATAGCTGCACCAATCTGAGTGAGCTCTGCGGGGTGCTTGATCTTCTTAGTCCAGCTCAGATCCGAGATGTGGATAAGACCGTCGATACCCTCAGCGATCTCAACGAAGATACCGAAGTTGGTGAAGTTGCGAACCTTAGCGGTGTGCTTCGAACCGATAGGATACTTCTCATCGATGCCCTCCCAGGGATCCGAGGTGAGCTGCTTGATACCAAGCGACATCTTGCGCTCCTCACGATCGAGAGTCAGAACAACTGCCTCTACATCGTCACCTACCTTCAAGAACTCCTGAGCCGAGCGGAGGTGCTGATTCCACGACATCTCCGATACGTGAACAAGACCCTCTACGCCGGGAGCGATCTCGATAAATGCACCGTAGTCGTACATAACAACAACCTTACCGGTAACCTTGTCACCAACCTTCAACTCCTGGCTGAGGTTGTCCCAAGGATGAGCGGTGAGCTGCTTCAAACCGAGAGCAATACGCTTCTTGGTGTCGTCGAAGTCAAGGATAACAACGTTGAGCTTCTGATCGAGAGCTACAACCTCCTCGGGGTGGTTTACGCGGCCCCAGCTGAGGTCAGTGATGTGGATGAGACCGTCAACACCGCCGAGGTCAACGAATACACCGTAGGTGGTGATGTTCTTAACGGTACCCTCGAGGATCTGACCCTTCTCGAGCTTCGACATGATCTCCTTCTTCTGCTGCTCCAACTCAGCCTCGATGAGAGCCTTGTGCGAAACAACAACATTGCGGAACTCCTGGTTGATCTTAACAACC
>JAFNVE010000177.1 GCA_017379955.1 Tidjanibacter sp.
AGGAATTATGGGAGTAATAGGAGTAATAGGAGTAATAGGAGTAATAGAAGTAATAGGAGTTTTCCTTAAAATCCTTAAAATCCTTAAAATCCTTAAACTCCTTAAACTCCTTAAACTCCCTAAACTCCTTAAACTCCCTTCGACTCCCTTCCCCTGTCGAAAAAAAAAGTTTGGCACACTAAGACAAAATAGTTACCTTTGCATAGTTTGCACAAATTTTAATCATCATGGAACAAAAGCGTGTAGTGATTACCGGTATCGGCACAATCAATCCTTTGGGCAATAATGTCGAGGACTATTTTGCGTCGCTTGAAGCCGGTGTGAGTGGATCTGCTCCTGTTACCTTGTTCGACGCCTCGAACTACAAAACCAAGTTTGCGTGCGAGGTAAAGAACTATGACAGTGAACAATATTTCGACCGCAAGGAGAGTAAACGTCTGGACCGTTATCTCCAATTCGCAATTATCAGTGCTGGTGAGGCTATGGCAGATGCCGATTTTGCAGAGGGCAGCTTCGATAGCCATCGAGCAGGTGTGATTTGGGGTTCCGGTATTGGCGGTATCAAATCGTTGCAGGAAGAGGTGTTGGATTTTGCAAAGTACGAGGGTGTGCCCCGTTTCTCACCCTTCTATATCCTCAAAATGATTCCCAATATGGCCTCTGGTCATATCTCTATCCGTCACCATTTGTGCGGACCGAGTTATGGCACAGTCTCGGCTTGTTCATCTTCGACCCACGCCATAATCGCCGCTGTCGACCAGATACGTCTGGGCAGGGCAGATGTTATGGTGGCTGGTGGCTCGGAGGCGGGTATCAGCGAGTCGGGCGTGGGCGGTTTTAACGCTATGATGGCCCTCTCTACCCGTAACGATTCGCCTGAGACAGCCTCTCGCCCCTACGATGCCGGTCGTGATGGCTTTGTGATTGGCGAGGGTGGTGCAGCACTTGTTCTCGAAGAGTATGAGCACGCTGTGGCGCGTGGCGCGAAGATATATGCTGAGGTGGTAGGCTGTGGCGCAAGTTCTGATGCATACCACGTTACTGCTCCCCATCCCGAGGGTTGCGGTGCGAAGGCTTGTATCGAGCAGGCAATCCGAGATGCAGGTATCAGCCCCGAGGTGGTAGATTATGTGAACACCCACGGCACTTCGACTCCCGCAGGCGATATCCCCGAACTGAAAGCACTCATCGAGGTCTTTGGCGACCACATCTACGATATGAATATCAGTTCGACAAAGTCGATGACAGGTCACCTCTTGGGTGGTGCTGGTGCTGTGGAGGCTTTGGCGCTCATCTTGGCTTTGCAGAAGGGCATTGTTCCCCCGACAATCAATGTAGAACAACTTGACGAGGCAATTGATCCCCGTCTGAACCTTACTCTCGGTGAGGCTCAGCATCGCTCGGTGCGTTATGCTCTGAGCAACACCTTTGGCTTTGGTGGTCAGAATGCCTCTATAATTCTGAAACGATACGAAGAGTAAAGGTATGGCCTTTTTAGACCCAATAATGCGAGTGTGGCACCGCACCTTCGGCAAGGATAAAGCATACTATCGCGCCTTCCGCAAGATGTTTGGTGTGACCCCCGACAATATAGAACTATACAAACTCGCCCTTGTGCATCGCTCGGCCTCAATCCGCTTGGAGGATGGCAGTATGGTGAACAACGAGCGTTTGGAGTTCTTGGGAGATGCAGTCCTCGAAACAGTGGTTTCGGACTACCTCTTCATCGAGTACCCCGACTACACCGAAGGCTCTCTCACTCAGTTGCGCTCTAAGATTGTGAGCCGTGCCTCGGTAAATGCTATTGCTATCGACCTGGGCTTGGAGAATCTTGTAATTTCGCACTCGGGGGGTAGTTTTGTTCAGAAGCATATCTACGGCAATGCGCTTGAGGCGCTTTTCGGTGCTCTCTATCTGGATAAGGGCTACAATCGCGTAAATCGAATATTGATTAATGATATACTCCGTCGCCGAATCGATGTTGACGACATCTCTCACACCGAGACTGACTTCAAGAGCCGTCTTATTGAGTGGTGTCAGAAGAGCAAGCGACAGATTCATTTTGCCACCGAGACCGCTCCCGGCTCTGTGCCCTCGCACCCTGAGTTCTCCTCGCGTGTGATGATTGATGGCGTGGAGATGGGTCACGGCCTTGGCTCCTCAAAGAAGGAGGCCGAGCAGAACGCTGCCTATCTGGTGTGGCACGTGCTCGACGATGACAAGGTAGGCGACTATCTGTTGGAGTATATGGACAAGATGGATAAGCAGAGTGGCAGACGACAGGGATAGGGATGTTCGCGAGAAACTTGTTCTGCGTGGTGCAGGACTGCTCTCAACAGCGGAGTTGCTGAGCCTGATTATCGGGCCCGACTCGGCGGGTGAGAGTGCGCTCACTGCGGCAGAACGACTCCTCGAATACTACGACGGCTCGCTCGCTTCGCTATTGCGTGCCGACCTGACGGAACTGCGTACCGCTACGGGCATAGGCATCAGGCGTGCATCGTCACTCGCTGCTGCCCTCGAACTTGGCCGCCGTGCTGCCGCAGAGCAGGTGTCGCCGGTGATTGTCAAGGATAAGAACGATGTGGTGGCACTCTTCCCCACACTTGCCGACCTTGGTCACGAGGAGATGTGGGTGATATACCTTACCTCCTCCAATCGTGTTATCGAGAAGCGCAAGGTGGCACAGGGTGG
>JAFNVE010000017.1 GCA_017379955.1 Tidjanibacter sp.
AATTCTCAAAAACAACAACCGAGAGATATATCGAATATCTCTCGGTTGTATCATTTTGAATTTTGAATTTAAATTCCTATCGGCGTTGTTTCTGCTGCTGGCGGAGCATCTCCTGCTGCTGTTTCTGAGCCTCCTCCAAGCGTTTCTGCCACTTGCTCTTCTCAACAGGTTTCTTAGCGTTCTCGGCCATACGAGCGCGGAGTTTATCCTCATTTACTGCATAGCGGATACCATAGGTCTGGCCCATAGTAATCAACTGAGATACGAAGTAGTAGAAGCAAAGACCACTTGCGTAGTTATTGAACCACATCAGCATCATGAAAGGCATCATATAGAGCATCATAAACTTCATACCGGGCAGAGCCTCCTGGCCACCCATATTCTGCTGATTGTAGGTCATCTTGGTATAGAAGAAGAGAGTTGCAGCCATCACCAGCGCAAAGAGGCTGACGTGGTCGCCATACCAAGGAATATCAAAAGGCAAGTTAAGTACACTATCGTACGACGACAGATCCTCAGCCCACAGCAACTTCTCGCCACGCAACTCAATCGACGCAGGCAGGAAGCGGAACATAGCAATCAGCACAGGGAACTGAATAAGCATAGGCAGACAGCCACCCATAGGGCTAACACCGCTACGCTTATAGAGGTCCATAGTTGCCTGGTTGCGTTTAAGCATCTGCTGCTGGTCCTGCTGGTTGGGATACTTGGCAGCGATAGCATCCATCTCGGGCTTCAGCAGGCGCATCTTCGCAGTCGACAGATAAGATTTATAGGTCAAGGGGAAGATAAGCAACTTGATGAAGATAGTCAGAAGGATGATAATAAGACCATAGTTATCAATAAACTTACTCAGGAAGTCGAAGACGGGAATCACAATCAGGCGGTTAACCCAACGTACAGCCCAACCACCCAGAGGCACAACCTTCTCCAAGCCGAGGTCGTACTCTTTCAGAGTGCTATACTTGTTAGGACCGAAGTAGAAGCCCATATCGAAGGAGGTCTGACCAGGCTCGGCAGCCACCTGAGCCACAGCCGAGAAATCCTTAATCATACCCGAGCCGGGCTGGTAGGTAGCAAACTCCAAATCAGCATTCTGGAACTTATCCTCGGCAATAAAAATCGAGGAGAAGAACTGCTGCTTGAAGGCAAACCAATCCACATTGGTATCCACGCTCTCCTTACGAACACCTGCCGAGCCACGCTTGGCAACACCAATGCCGAGGTCGTCAATCTTCTTCTCACCGGGGAAGAGGTAGGAGATTGTGGTATAGTTATTCTCGTTGGTATAGCCCTTCTCGTTCTGCAAACTTGTATTCTTCCAGTCAAAGGTGAGTTCGGTAAGACCCGAAACCTCTGCATTCATACCCACAAAATTAACATCGAAGTCGACCATATAGTCGTCGGGAGCCATCGTATAGACAAACTCCACATAGCCACCCTGCTCTGTCATAGGCAAGCGGAGTGCCAGACGCTGGTCGCTGCTCTCTGCCACAAAGAGGCTCTGTTCGGGACCCTCAAAGTAGTAGTTAGCGGTGTTAATCTGTGCATAGTTGTAGTTGCGGCGTACGAAGAACTGCATATCGAACTGCTCCGAGCCATCAGCCCACATCTTAACCATCGGGCCATTGCCGTCCTTCGAGTAGCGGCGATAATCCTTCAACTCAACCTGCTCTACCGAGCCACCTTTGCTCGATACGGTCATCTTCATCACATTGTTTTCCAGAGTGTAGAGTTTCTCTACGCCCTTCTCGGCTGCCACCAATGCTGCACCCAGCGAGTTGATACGCTGAGCCTCAGCTACCGAGGCAATCGAATCCAATGCTGCCTGATCTACCTCACGGAGAGTCACCTGCTCGTCGAGGTACTTTTCGGGATGGTGAACTCTATCGAGGGAGTCGAGCAACGCCTGACGCTTCATCTCCTCCTGCTGGGCAGCAACCTGCTTATCGTACTGCTTTTTGTTATACCAGCTAAAACCGAATAGAATCGCACCAATTAAAATTAACCCGATTACTGATTTTTTGTCCATTTCTTACTTTCCTTTCTCACTAAATTATTTACCCTCAAACTCGATTGCAGCCTTAACAAAGTTTACAAACAGAGGGTGAGGATGTTCTACATTACTCTTGTACTCAGGATGATACTGCACAGCAATATACCAGGGATGGCCATCCAACTCAACAGCCTCAACCAAGCCCGACTCAGGATTTACACCCACGGGACGCAAGCCGGCTGCAGCGAACTCATCGAAGTACTCGTTATTAAACTCGTAGCGGTGGCGGTGACGCTCACTGATAAGTTCCTCGCCATACACAGAGTGAATCTTGCTACCCTTGGTCAGCTGGCAACCAAACGCACCCAGACGCATAGTCTCGCCACGCTCAAAGCCACTCTTCTCGCTATCCATAATATCAATAACGGGGTGCTTAGTCAAAGGATTGTGTTCCTTGGTGTCTGCATCGGCATAGCCAAGCACATTACGAGCGAACTCGATAACTGCGCACTGCATACCCATACAGATACCCAGCAAAGGTACATTGTTGGTACGAGCAAACTCGCAAGCCACCATCTTACCCTCAACGCCACGCTGACCCATACCAGGACCAATCAGCACACCGTGCATACCACCAAGCATCTCCTGTACGCTCTCAGCAGTAACCTTCTCGGCAGCCACAAAGTGAAGTTTAACTTTCACATCGTTCACTGCACCAGCGTGTACAAACGACTCACTGATAGACTTATAAGCATCGGGAAGCTCAACATACTTACCCACCAGCGCGATATCAATAACCTTGGTGCTATTCTTCACGCGCTCAACAAACTTACGCCACTCTGTGAGATTCGACTCCTTGATAGGCAGGCCGAGTTTCTGCAAGATAACCTCATCCAGACGCTGTGCGTGCATCTTCAAAGGCACCTCGTAGATAGTAGGAACATCTACCGACTCCACAACTGCCTCCTGGTCAACATTACAGAAGAGTGCAACCTTCTTGCGGATATCGTTACCCAGAGGCTGCTCAGTACGGAGCACCAGCACATCGGGCTGAACACCATACTCCAAAAGCTGCTTAACGGAGTGCTGAGTGGGCTTGGTCTTCAACTCACCCGAAGCGGCCATCTAGGGAATCAGAGTGAGGTGGAGGAAAGCGGTATTCTGCACACCAAGCTGATAGCGCATCTGACGTGCTGCCTCGATATAGGGAAGTGACTCGATATCACCTACGGTACCACCAATCTCGGTAATCACCACATC
>JAFNVE010000178.1 GCA_017379955.1 Tidjanibacter sp.
AAAAAGTCATATGATTGAGGGATTTTTGTGCATCGTGCAGCAAGACAAAGCGGAGTTTACTTGAAGTAAATGAGCATTTGGATTGCAAGGGATGTGCAAAAAGCACCAATCAGATGGCTTTTATAAAAAAAATAGAGGTCAAAAGACCTCTATTTTTTCTACTCCTCCTCCATGCGGTGCAACTTCTCTACATAAACAGCGTGCATCATAGCATCGCGCTTAGCAATCGAAGGCTTGGTGAAGTACTGACGGCGACGGAGCTCCTTCAAAACACCGGTACGCTCGTATTTTCTCTTAAATTTCTTGAGAGCGCGCTCGATGTTCTCGCCCTCTTTGATAGGCATGATAATCATAGTTGTAATTTTTTTATTTTTATTGTTTAAATTTTCTGTTTGTTGTGCGACTTTTGCCTGTCGCAAGGCTCAAAAATACTACTCTATGGGGCTGAAATGAAGATATGGGGAGAGCTTTTCTGCCTCCTCAGCGGTCAATGTATTGTCCAAAATCATATCTTCAATAGTACTCCAACCTCCTTTCAATTGTCTGTTTTTGAGTATTTTACGCAGTCGTCTGGGCGTCATATATGGATGATTCTCCAAACTTTCTGGGCGTGCAAAGTTAATATCTATTTTTGATATTTTGCAACTATCCACAAAAATTTGTGTAATAATTTGTTCGTAATTCCTCTCCGTCATCACCGCAAGGTCAGCAAGTTGCTCCACTTTGGCAAATCCACCGAGCCTCTCGCGGTAGGCGATTATATCGTTTGCCGTGCGTGCACCGATGCCTCTGACAGTGACCAGAGTTGCCGAATCGGCACTGTTGATATCTATCAACTCAGGCACTAACGACTCCTCCGCCAATGGGTCTGACAGGTCGAACACCAATGCCTCCGCAATCACATCGAGTACCTCCAACGGCAGATAGCGACACTCCTCCAACTCAGTCACCGAGCGCACACCGCCACGCTCCTCACACCAACGCGCCACAGCCTCCGCCTGACGCACCGAGCAGCCAAGGGCCACCCACTCCTCCACACTGAGGGCGTTAGGGTCAATCGTAGGATTGTCGGCAAGGTAGGCAGTCGCCTTCTCGGCAGGGGTCATACGCTCGCGGCGACTATCCGAAACAGTAGCTTCTGCACGCTCCGTACGCTCAAAGGGTTTCAACTTAAACTCCTCACCAATAATAATATATGGTTTAAGGGCGGCATATATCGAGTCGGTTATGCCGTAGCAGGTCGCAAAGTCTTCGGGTATCTCAAATCGCTTGCCACGCTCACGATATTTCACCACACCGGCAGCGGTGCTGGCACTAAGCCCAAGCGCACGAAACTCCTCAAAGGTGGCGGTATTCGGGTCAAAGGGAGAGAGGACAATCTCTGCCACCTCAACACTATCTGCCACCCTGCCACTTCTATCTATCTGAGGCTTCTCAAATGCTCTATCCTTAAAATCGTAGAAGTTCGGCGACCAATTTGCGTTATAGATAATAATCGCCATCGTCACTATTGATGGGGCCACAAAGGCCAATGCTCGAGCCTCACCCCACGAGAAGAGTGGCTTTTTCATCGCTCAGCCCCCTCTCCGTCGCACAGCGGCAGATAGTGGAGCGATGGCGAGGCGAGGTACTCACCCAATCCATACTCAGCCCACCTACTATCCACAAGTTCGATAGTCGACAGCGACGAAGTCACAGGGTTGGGCCAACGCGAAGGCATACCTTCCGCACCTGCTCTCTTGGAGCGACCATCTATCACTAAGTGGTTGTCCTTCACTACAATATCTCGGTCTGCCTCTATATTTCCGGCCACAAACCATAGCAACTCCTCGGGCGAAAGACCACTTGCCGACGGCTCGACCACAACGATATATTTTCGCTCTGCCGTAGCCACCAACTGCTCCACATCGAGTTTTTTTCCAATCTCGTGATAGCATACCTCGACGCTCCAACGCTCGTACTCATTATCAAAATTCTTCTCGCCATCGGGGATTGTAGTCGTCAGGTCGAGAGCAAATTTGCCACCCACACCAATCTCCGGTGTTGCGTGGTCGAGCACATCGAGCACACCACGCGAGCGAATCACCGAACGGCTCAGATCCGCTCCTCGCACGAGGGCACTGAGCAAATCCAAATCACGAACACGACCCGACTCGGAGGAGGTCAGGAGCATCAGTTTATTAAACATCATCTGCCCTGCTCCCCACATCGACGAAGCCACCTTCGCCCCCTGCCCAGCATAGGAACAATCGACCTCCAAGAGTGCCAGATTGTGCGACACACCGGCTATCGGCAACCACATATCGCGAATCTCTGGTTGCATCAGCAACCTTATGGGTGCCAAGAAGATACGCTCGGTTGCCTCGGATATATATGCATCCTCTTGAGGAGGCACGCCGACAATCGTAGCGGGCCATACAGCATCCTTACGATGGGTGATTGCAGTGACGTGCAGTCGGGGGTAGAGGTCGGTCAGAGAGTAGAAACCCGTATGGTCGCCAAAAGGCCCCTCAACACTCAGCGGCTCGGCAGTATCGACATAGCCCTCAATGATAAAATCGCAGTCGGCAGGGACATAGAGGTCGTTGGTCAGACACTTCACCATACGCACTGCGCGCCCACGCAGAAAGCCCGCCAAGAGATACTCATCGATACCGTCAGGCAGGGGTGCAGTTGCGCTGTAAGTATAGGCAGGGTCGCCACCGAGAGCCACCGCCACAGGCATACGCTCTCCTCGCGCCTTCCACCCTGCGTAGTGGTGCGCACCTGTCTTATGGCGGTGCCAATGGAGTCCCGCAGTATGGTCGTCGAAAATCTGCATTCGGTACATACCCACATTTCGCACGCCTCGTTCGGGATGCACGGTATGCACAAGAGGCAGAGTGATAAACCTACCGCCATCGGCAGGCCAGCATTTCAGCGCAGGGAGCATAGAGAGTCGCGCCTCATCGCCAAGATGCACCACCTGCTGACACTCTCCCCTGCCCTTACGGCGCACGGGGAACCACTTTGCCACGTCGCCCAGCAGAGGCAGTACCGCCATCTTATCACCCAACGAATCCTTGGGCGAAGTGACAGCCGCCACCAACGACTCTATGCGTGCAGGGAGTTCGCTCAGGTCGTTGTAACCCAGCGCACGAGCCATACGACTACGCGAGCCGAAGAGATTGGTAATCACGGGGAAAGGTCTGTCGGTGCGGGTAAATAGGAGTGCACGGCCACCGCCTTCGCTCTTGGACTCGCGGTCGGTAATCTCCGCTATTTCGAGTTCGCTCGACACCTCTGCCTCAATACGCACAAGTTCGCCTGCTGCCTCCAACTCCGCTATATATGCCTGCAAATTTTTATACATTTTTGTTCATTTTGCGTGGTTACGGGAACGCCCCTTGGACAGTGAAAATCCAGGGACTAAAAGTTGTAACAAATTTAGTATTTTTTCCTCACACCTCCAAAAAAGCACCCAATCTGTTACCTGACTAACAATTTTATTATAAAATAAGGTATAACTTACCAAAAAATTAGTACATTTGTGAGTTTGATAGAAACAATACTATTAATTCACAATAATTCACACTACTAACAACAGTTCAAAGTTATGGCAAATAATGTAGAGAAGCTGTTTGCGGAATTCCCCGAGGTTACTACCGAGCAGTGGGAGGCCGCCATCACAGCAGACCTCAAAGGCGCTGACTACCAGAAGAAACTGGTATGGCGCACCGACGAGGGTTTCAGCCTTCGTCCCTACTACCGTGCCGAGGACTTGCAGGGTGTGGCTCACTTGGGCAGCAACCCCGGCGAGTTCCCCTATGTACGCGGTACTAAGAACTCCAACTGCTGGAAGATTCAGCAGAGCATCTTTGTTGAGTGCCCCGCAGAGGCCAACAAGCAGGCTCACAAAGCCATCGAGAGTGGCGTAGAGAGCCTCGGCATCGGCTTCGCACACGACAAAGCACTCACTGAGAGCGAGTTGGCAACCCTTTTGGAGGGCATCGACCCCACTAAGACCGAGTTGAGCTTCTGCTCGTGCGGTGGCAAGTGGATTGTAGAGCCCGTTATGAAGTGGGCAGCAGGCTTCGAGAAGGAGGCTGTTCGCATCCTCTTCAACTTCGACCCCGTTATCTGGGGCTTGTCGATGTTCGGCAAATTCGTTTGCGGTTGCCCCAAGGGTACTCCCTGCTTCAACGAGATTGCTGAGTGGGTTAAGCAGTACTCGGAGTTCAAGCACGTTCGTTTTGTAGATGTTGACGGTGCATCGTTTGGCAACAGCGGTTCGACCATCGTTCAGGAGTTGGCTTACACTCTGGCAGCAGGCCACGAGTATGTAGTTAGCCTGATGGAGGCTGGTCTGAGCGTTGAGCAGGCTGCTCGCACCATCTGCTTCGACATGTCGATTACCT
Organism: Tidjanibacter sp.; assembly: GCA_017379955.1. Lineage (GTDB taxonomy): Bacteria > Bacteroidota > Bacteroidia > Bacteroidales > Rikenellaceae > Tidjanibacter. Next base: position 4,398 of record JAFNVE010000178.1, read on the forward strand.
CGAACTACTTTATGGAGATTGCAAAGTTGCGCGCTGCTCGTATGTTGTGGGCTAACATTATGCAGGCTTACGAGCCCCAGTGCTGCTGCGCTAAGAAGATGTTCATCCACGCTCGCACTTCGGAGTGGAACCAGACCGTCTACGATCCCTATGTAAATATGTTGCGTGGTACTACCGAGGCTATGAGTGCCGCTATCGGCGGTGTTCACTCGATGGAGGTTACCCCCTTCGATGCTGCTTACGAGAAACCCACTGAGTTTGCTCAGCGCATCGCTCGCAACGTACAGCTCTTGCTCAAACACGAGTCGCACTTCGACAACGTAGTTGACCCCGCTGGTGGTTCGTACTACTTGGAGAACCTGACCCAGAGCATTGCTAACGAGGCTTGGAAACTCTTCAAGGAGATTGAGGATGAGGGTGGTTACATCGAGGCATTCAGCAAGGGTATCATCACCGCAGCTGTTGAGAAGAGTGCAGAGGCTAAGCGTGCTGCTGTGGCTAAGCGCCGCATCACTCTGCTCGGTACCAACCAGTATCCTAACTTCAACGAGACCGTTGAGCAGGGTGGCAAGGCTTGCTGCTGTGGTTGCGGTACCGTACAGGAGGATATGCCTCACTTGCGTCCCTTCCGTGGCGGTGAGGAGTTTGAGGCAATGCGCCAGAAGGTTGACCAGAGTGGCAAGGCTCCCAAGGCCTTTATGCTCACTTGCGGCAACCTCGCAATGGCTCGTGCTCGCGCACAGTTCAGCTGCAACTTCTTCGCTTGCGCTGGTATCAAGGTACAGGACAACACCTTCTTCGCATCGGTTGAGGAGGGCGTAGCAGCTGCTAAGGAGGCTGGTGCTGATATCGTTGTTATCTGCTCGTCGGATGACGACTATGCAACCTTGGCTCCCGAGGCTCAGAAGCTGCTCGGCGATAGCGCAATGTTGGTTGTAGCAGGTGCTCCCGCTTGCCAGCCCGAGTTGGAGGCACAGGGTATCACCAACTACATCAGCGTACGCCAGAACGTACTCGAAACACTCGCAGACTATCTTAAAAAGTTGGGTATCTAAAAACGGAAATTCTTATGAGAGCAAAATTTGAAGATTTCAAATACGAGGCAGCTTGCACCAAAGGTGCTTGCGACTCGAAAAAGGCCGACACCGCAGGTAAGGTGTGGCTGACCGCTGAGCAGATTCCCGTTAAAGGTATCTACTCGGCTGAGGACTTGGCAGGTATGGAGCACCTAAACTATGCAGCAGGTATCGCTCCCTATTTGCGTGGCCCTTACAGCACTATGTATGTAATGCGTCCCTGGACTATCCGCCAGTACGCAGGTTTCTCGACCGCTGAGGAGAGTAACGCTTTCTACCGTCGTAACTTGGCGAGCGGTCAGAAGGGTCTGTCGGTAGCATTCGACTTGGCTACTCACCGTGGCTACGACGCTGACCACCCCCGTGTAGTTGGTGACGTAGGTAAGGCAGGTGTAAGTATCTGCTCGGTAGAGGATATGAAGGTGCTCTTCGACGGTATTCCTTTGAACCAGATGTCGGTTTCGATGACTATGAACGGTGCCGTACTTCCCGTATTGGCATTCTACATCGTTGCAGGTTTGGAGCAGGGTTGCACCCTCGACCAGCTGTCGGGTACTATCCAGAACGATATCCTCAAGGAGTTCATGGTGCGTAACACCTAT
>JAFNVE010000179.1 GCA_017379955.1 Tidjanibacter sp.
CTTGGAGCGCGTAGGTGGTCTGCCTCACCGCGAGATGTTCAACATCTTCAATATGGGTATCGGTATGGTGATTGCCCTGCCCGAGAGCGACGCTCAGAAGGCTATCGATCTGCTCACCGCAGCAGGCGAGAAGGCTTCGGTAATCGGTAAGGTTGTCGAGGGCGAAGGCGTAACCATTAAGTAGGCCATACCTTATAATATATAATAGATGCAACGACGAATTGCGATATTTGCCAGCGGCGAGGGCAGTAACTTCGAGGCTATCGTGCGTGCCTGCCAGCAGGGGCGCATTGGTGCCGAGTGTGTGCTGTTGGTCTGCGACAAACCCGGAGCGCAAGCCGTAGAGCGTGCCAAACGATTGGGTGTGGAGAGTTTTGTATTCTCTGCGCGCGACTTCGAGAGCAAGGCGGCATACGAGGCGGAGATTGTCCGCAGACTCGATGAGGCACAGGTTGAACTTGTCTGCCTGGCTGGCTATATGCGCATTGTGGGTGAAGTGTTGCTCGGCTCGTATGAGGGTCGCATCATCAATATCCACCCCTCATTGCTCCCCTCGTTCAGAGGTGCGCACGCTCTTGAACAGGCGTTTGAGGCGGGCGTGAAGGTCTTTGGTGTTACTATTCACTATGTGGATAGTTCGCTCGATGGCGGTGCTATCATCGACCAGAGGGCGTTCCATAGCGAGGGCGAGAGTATCGAGAGGGTCGAGGAGCGAATTCACGAGATTGAGCACGCACTCTACCCCGAGGTCGTTGAGAAATTACTAAACTGCAAACAATAATAAAACAGAGATATAGAGATGAACAGAAGAGCATTGGTCAGCGTAAGCGACAAGCGTGGCGTGGTAGATTTCTGCCATAGCCTCAAAGAGTTAGGTTGGGATATCATCGCAACGGGCGGTACTATGAAACTGCTCGAGGCTGAGGGTATCGAGTGTATCAACATCAGCGATGTAACGGGCTTCCCCGAGATTTGCGATGGTCGAGTTAAGACCCTTCACCCCAAGGTGCACGGTGGTCTGTTGGCTCGCCGCGATGATGAGAGCCACTTGGAGGCTCTGCGCGAGAACCAGATCGAGTTTATCGATATGGTCTGCGTGAATCTCTACCCCTTCCGTCAGACTATTGAGAAGGAGGGTGTAACCCTTGCCGAGGCAATCGAGAATATCGATATCGGTGGTCCCTCGATGTTGCGTAGCGCGGCTAAGAACTTTGCTGACGTGACCGTTGTGTGCGACCCCGAGGACTATGCAACCGTACTCGCTGAGCTTAAAGCCGATGGCAACACCACCCGCGAGACCCGTATGCGTCTGGCGGCTAAGGTTTATACTCACACCGCACTCTACGACTCGTGCATTGCAGCGTACTTGCGCCCTCAGGCAGGCTTGGAGGAGAAACTCTTCCTCAACTACGACCTTGCTCAGTCGCTCCGCTATGGTGAGAACCCCCACCAGCAGGCTACCTTCTATCGCTCTACCGAGGAGGTTCCCTACTCGCTCGCTTTTGCAAAGCAGCTGGGCGGTAAGGAACTCTCGTACAACAATATCCAGGACGCTAACGCTACTCTTGCAATCGTTGCTGAGTTCGACGAGTGCTTCTGCGTAGGTGTTAAGCATATGAACCCCTGCGGTGCTGCTATCGCTGACTCGCCCGCCGAGGCTTGGGCTAAGGTTTACGAGGCCGACAATGTAAGTATCTACGGTGGTATCGTAGCCTTCAACCGCGAGGTGGATGCTGCAACCGCTGAGGCTATGCGCCCCGTGTTCCTCGAAATTGTGATGGCTCCCTCGTTCACCGAGGAGGCGTTGGAGATTTTCGGCAAGAAGAAGAACCTCCGCGTGTTGCAGGTACCTATGTACAAGCGCACCAAGCCCGAGATGCAGTATACCAGCGTGCGTGGCGGTCTGCTCGCACAGGAGTTCGACGATAAGATGGTGACCATCACCGACGAGATGACCGTTACCAAGCGTCACCCCTCGGCAGAGGAGTTGACCGATATGAACTTCGGCTGGCGCATCGTGAAGTATGTTAAGTCGAACGCTATTGTTGTTGTGAAGAACGGCTGCACCGTAGGTGTAGGCCCCGGCCAGACCAACCGCGTAGGCTCGGCAGAGATTGCTCTCAAAAGCGCAGCCGAGAAGGGCTTTACCGAGGGTCTTGTGCTCGCTTCGGATGGCTTCCTCCCCTTCGACGACACCGTGAAGGCTGTTGCTGCTGCGGGTGTTACCGCAATCGTTCAGCCCGGTGGCTCGATTCGCGACGAGGACTCGATTGTTGCGGCAGACGAGTTGGGTGTAAGTATGCTCTTTACTGGAATTAGACATTTTAAACATTAGAATTTTAGCCTCTTTTGGGTGATTTTTTTCCATTTCTCTTGTTACATAGTCCCGCTATGCGCCGCGCGAAATGGAAAAAAAATCACTTCAAAATAGCACTAAAATCGTGTAGAACTACGCAAGAGTTTAATTAGAATTACAAAGGAAAAACAGGAAAAAAGATATGGGAAAAAAGGTATTGGTAGTTGGTGGTGGTGGCCGTTGCCACGCCATTGTCGATGCGCTGAGTCGCTCTCCTCAGGTGGAGAAGATCTACTGCGCACCCGGTAATGCAGGTATTGCCGAGCAGGCAGAGTGTGTTGCCATCAAGGATACCGATGTTGAGGCTCTGCTCGCCTTTGCTCAGAAGGAGCAGGTGGACCTCACCGTAGTAGGCCCCGAGGCGGCTTTGGCGGTGGGTGTCGTCGATGAGTTCCGCAAGGCGGGCTTGCTCATCTTTGGCCCTACAAAGGCGGCTGCACGCGTGGAGTCGAGCAAGGAGTTTGCCAAGAGCATTATGCAGAAGTATTCGATTCCTACTGCCGACTATCGTGTCTTTGAGGAGTATGAGGAGGCTGCGGCATACGTTGCGGCTCACTCGTTGCCCATCGTGCTCAAATACGACGGCCTGGCAGCAGGCAAGGGCGTAGTGGTGGCTGAGAGTGCCGAGGAGGCCGATGCTGCACTGCGCGATATGTTGCTCGACGCTCGCTTCGGCAAGGGCAGGGTGGTGGTTGAGGATTTCCTCACCGGCCCCGAGTTCTCGCTGATGTGCTTCACCTCGGGTGAGCAGATCTGGCCTATGCCTCTGGCTCAGGACCACAAGCGCGCTTACGACAACGACAAGGGCCCCAACACAGGCGGTATGGGTGCTTACACCCCTCTGCCCTTCGTTACCGAGGAGGACTTGGAGTATGCTGTTGAGAAGATTATGCGTCCGATGGCTGCCGCTATGGTGGCTGAGGGTGTGCCTTTCCACGGTGTGTTGTATGGTGGCCTGATGAAGACCCCCGAGGGTGTTAAGGTTATCGAGTTCAACGCCCGTTTTGGCGACCCCGAGACCGAGGTTATCCTCCCCCGCATCAGCAGTGATATCTACAACCTCTTTGCAACTGTTGCCGCAGGTGGCACCGAGTGCGAGGTGGAGTGGAACGACAAGGCTGTTGTAGGTGTGGTCTTGGCGAGCAAGGGTTACCCCGGCGACTACGCCAAGGGCTTTGAGATTGGTGGCTTGGATAATTTGGAGGGCGTCAAGGTCTATCATATGGGTACTGCCAGCAAGGATGGCAAGTTGCTCACAGCAGGTGGCCGTGTGATGATTGTTGTGGCCGAGGGCGATAATGCAACCGCAGCGCGCGCAAATGTCTACAAGAATATCGAGCGTATCGAGTGCGATAACCTCTTCTATCGTAAGGATATAGGTAAAAATTATATATAAGAAAATGATTGTCAGCGGAAAAGATTTGGCAGCACGCCTCAAAGCGGAGATGGCTGCCGAGGTTGCGACCTTCCCCGAGAAGTATGGTCGTGTGCCCCACTTGGTAGTAATCCTCGTGGGTGAGAATCCTGCCAGCGTCAGTTATGTGACCGGCAAGGCTAAGGATTCGGCAGAGGTGGGTATCAAGAACACCACCCTGCGTATGCCCGAAAGCGTTACCGAGCAGGAGTTGCTCGATGTGATTGCTAAACTCAATGCCGATTCGGATGTAGATGGTCTTATCGTGCAGTTGCCCCTGCCCAAGCACATCTCCGAGGATAGGGTTATCGAGGCTATCGCCGTGGAGAAGGATGTCGATGGTTTCCACCCTCTCAATGTGGCTGCTCTGTGGCAGAAACGCCCCTGCGTATTGCCCTGCACCCCCAAGGGTATTATCCGTATGCTCGATGATGCGGGCGTGGAGATTGCAGGCAAGAAGGCTGTGGTTATGGGCCGTAGCAACATCGTAGGTCTGCCTGCCGCCAAACTTCTGCTCGACAGAAATGCTACTGTGACCATTGTGCACAGCCGTACCCCCAACCTTGCCGAGGTGACTGCCGAGGCAGATATCTTGGTGGTGGCTATCGGTCGACCCAAGTTGGTGACTGCCGATATGGTTAAGCCCGGTGCGGTGGTTATCGACGTGGGCGTTAACCGCGACCCCGAGACAGGCAAACTCTGTGGCGATGTCGATTTTGCGGCTTGTGTGGATAAGGCATCCGTTATCACTCCCGTACCTGGTGGCGTAGGTCCTATGACCCGCTGCTGCCTGATGGAGAACACCATCGAATGTTTCCTGAAAAATCAAAACAAATAATAGCGTAAAGAATTATGATTGAGAGATATAGTCGTCCCGCGATGCGTGCCGTGTGGACCGAAGAGAATAAGTTTAGAGCATACCTGGAGGTGGAGATTCTCGCCAGCGAGGCTTGGTGCGAGTTGGGCGTTGTTCCTGCCGAGGATGTGAAGAAGTTGCGCGCAAACGCATCGTTTGATATCGCTCGCATCAGCGAGATTGAGTTGCAGACCCGCCACGATATCGTGGCCTTCACCCGCGCAGTCAGCGAGACTCTGGGCGAGGAGCGCAAGTGGGTGCACTACGGTCTGACAAGTACCGATGTTGTTGACACTGCCAACGGTTATTTGTTGCGTCAGGCAAACGAGATTCTGCTCAAAGATATCGAGGATTTCCTCGAAGTGTTGCGCAGTCAGGCTCTCCGTTTCCGCGACCTCCCCTGCATCGGCCGTACTCACGGTATCCACGCTGATATCACCTGCTTCGGCTTGAAGTGGGCACTCTGGTACGAGGAGATGAAGCGCAACTTGGAGCGTTTCCGTGCTGCTTCGCGTGGTGTTGAGGTTGGTAAGATTAGCGGTGCTGTGGGCAACTTTGCTAATATTCCCCCTTCGATTCAGGACTATGTCTGCGAGCACCTCGGTATCGAGAGCGCAAACATCTCGACTCAGGTTATCCAGCGCGACCGCCACGCATACTATATGGCTACGCTGGCTGTTATCGCTTCGTCGTTGGAGCAGATGGCAATGGAGGTTCGTAACCTGCAACGCACTGAGGTACACGAGGTTGAGGAGTCGTTTGGTAAGGGTCAGAAGGGTTCGAGCGCGATGCCTCACAAGCGTAACCCCATCAGTAGCGAGAACATCTGCGGTTGTGCTCGTGTGATGCGTGGCTATATGGCGACCTTCTACGAGAACGTGGCTCTGTGGCACGAGAGAGATATCTCGCACTCGGCAACCGAGCGTATCATCCTCCCCGACGCAACAATGTTGCTCGACTATATGCTAGTGCGTTTCCGCGGTATCCTCGAAAATCTGGTGGTATTCCCCGAGGTTATGCACGCCAATATCTACCGTACTCGCGGTGTGATTTTTGCGCAGCGCGTGATGAACGCCCTCATCGACAAGGGCTTCTCGCGTGAGGAGGCATACGACACCGTACAGCCCGTGGCTATGCAGGCTATGAGCGAGAGCAAAGATTACCACGACCTCCTCTCGCAGAACGAGAAGGTGATGTCGGCTCTCTCGCAGGAGGAACTCGATGGTTGCTTCACCTTGGAGTACTATCTGAAAAATGTTGATTATATTTATAACCGCGTAGGTATCAAATAGATTATGAATATGAAAGCCGATTCGGGAAAAAGAGTAGTTATCGTCGGTACCCAGTGGGGCGACGAGGGTAAAGGTAAGGTTACCGACTACTTTGCCGCGCGTGCCGATGTAGTGGTGCGCTATCAGGGTGGCAACAATGCAGGCCATACCATCGTCTTCGGAGGTAAGAAATATGCCTTGCAGACCACCCCTTCGGGTATCTTTAACCCCCAGATTATCAATGTGATTGCCAATGGTGTTGTGGTTAACCCCGTAGCACTCCAGGGCGAGTTGGAGCGATTGGAGAGTCAGGGTATCACCGACTACAACCTCCGCATCTCCAACCGTGCCGCAGTGGTTATGCCCTGGCACTCGGTGCTCGATGGCGCATACGAGGAGATGAAGGGTGGCAAGCTGATTGGCACAACCAAGAAGGGTATCGGTCCCGCATACGCCGATAAGTACAATCGTATCGGTATCCGTATGGGCGACCTGCTCGACCCCGAATATTTTGCTGAGCGTCTGCACAATGTGTTGCAGGTCAAGAATATGGAGTTGCAGATGTTGGGTCTGCCCACCTTCGAGTTCGACGCTGTCTTTGAGCAGTATCGCGCACTCGGTGAGCGTTTCCGCCCCTGCATTTGCGACACCTCGGTATTGCTGAACAAGGCAATCGAGGAGGGCAAGAAGATTCTCTTCGAGGGTGCTCAGGGTGTGATGCTCTGCATCGACCACGGTACCTTCCCCTATGTTACCTCGTCGAGCCCCACAGCAGCCAGCGTACCCGTAAACACAGGTATCGCTCCCCGCTATGTGGACAATGTGCTTGGCGTGTGCAAGGCATACTGCACCCGCGTAGGCGAGGGACCCTTCCCCACCGAGCTGCACGACGAGTTGGCACACTACATCCGTGAGCGTGGCCACGAGTACTGCACCGTGACCGGTCGTCCCCGCCGTGTGGGTTGGCTCGATGTTGTGGCACTGCGCCACGCAGCACGCGTGAGTGGTGTTAACTACCTCTCGCTGATGCTCTTCGATGTCCTCTCGGGCTTGGAGAAGGTGTGCATCTGTACCGCATACGAGCTTGATGGTCAGGTGATTGACTATGTACCTTCGACCATCACCGAGTTGGAGCGTTGCAAGCCCGTGCTTGAAGAACTCCCCGGCTGGGTGGAGGATACCACCACCTGCCGCAGTGTGGAGGAGATGCCCGAGGCTGCACAGCGTTACATCGCTCGCATCGAGGAACTGACAGGTGCTGAGGTGGCTGTTGTGTCGGTAGGTCCCGACCGTGAGCAGACCATCCTGCGCAAGGATTTCTTCTAACAGACTAAATCGACTGAGGCTGTGGCACGACAGAAGGTAAAGTATCGCCCTGCGCAGAGTGGCGAGGAGAAGATTCCCGAGCGATTGCCCATTGATGCGGGCAAGCGTTTGGTGACCGTGATGGTTGAGGGCTACGAGGATGTGGCCTTCTGGCGCGGTATCTTCGACCGCTACGAGAGCGACAAGGTGACCTTTGAGATTACTGTGCCTCTGCGCAAGGACTTGGCAAAGGGTAAGAAGACACTGCTCGGGCAGGCAGACAAGTGCGGCCCGAACACCATACTCTGTATGGATAGCGACTTCGACTACCTCTTCGCCGACCAGACTGAGCAGGCGGCAGAGATTAACTCATCGCCCTTTATGTTCCACACCTATGTCTACTCGACGGAGAACTACATCTGCTACGCTCCGTCGCTACACAATATCTGCGTAAAGGCGACCAAGAACGATACGAAGATTTTCGACTTCGAGGAGTTCTTGGCCGACTACTCGCGCACCATCTATCCCGCCTTTCTGTGGTATGCCTACTCGGCACAGAGCGGTATGCAGAGGGCGTTCACCCTGCTCGACTTCAAGAGCACGGTGCGCATCGGCTACCTCGACACAGAGCGCAACGGCGCAGACACCATCGCTTGGCTTGGCCGACAGGTGGCACGCCGAGTGGTGAGCCTCGCTGAGCAATATCCCCAGATGGCGGAGCGTATGCCTGCCTTCGAGCGCGCGTTGCTCAGTCGTGGTGTGACACCCGACAATGTCTACCTCTTTATGCACGGCCACACGCTGATGGATAATGTGGTGATGGTGGCCCTAAATGCCGTGTGCGACAAGTTGCGCCTGATGGCTGGCAACAAAATCAACAACTCCGCACGCGAGGGCCTGTCGCTCACCAACGAGCTGAGCAACTACAACAACTCCCTCTGCAACGTGAGAGATGCACTACTCTTCAACGAGAACTACAAACAGTGTTTTCTCTACAAGAAATTGCAGTCGGATATAGAGCAATTCCTCGAAATAACCGGGTAAAAAAGACGTATAATTGGTGAATTTTGCACTTCCCTTGAAAGCCAAATGCTCATTTACTTTAAGTAAACTCCGCTTTGTCTTTCTGCACGAAGCCCAAAATTCCCCTAATTCTACGACTTTTTTGGGGTGCTCACGAAGCCATCTGGCTTGTAAATTTTGCACTTCCCTCGAAAGGCTTCGCCTCATTTACGCCAAGTAAACTTCGGCTTGCCTTTCTTCACGAAGCCCAAAATTTCCTAAGCCATATGACTTCTTGAAGTGAGTGGGGTTATATTAAAAGCAGAGAGTGGTATCGAACCACTCTCTGCTTTTTTTGTAGGGCGGATAGGAGTAATAGGAGTAATAGGAGTAATAGGAGTAATAGGAATAATGGGA
>JAFNVE010000180.1 GCA_017379955.1 Tidjanibacter sp.
CGCAAGACCGAGATGTCGATGATGATGAAGGCTATCAAATCTGTTGACCAAGAGGCATTTATCTCGATGAACTCTGTGATGGGAGTTTACGGCCAAGGCTTCGATACCTACAAATAACGAAGTCATCTGATTGGCAAATTTTGCACTTCCCTTGAAAGCCAAATGGCTCATTTACTCCGAGTAAACTCCGCTTTGTCTTTCTGCGCGAAGCCCAAAATTTCCTCAACCATCTGACTTCTCGACCTTAGTGGGTTGAGATTTAAAAGTAGTCTGCAATATCGAATTGCAGACTACTTTTGTTATTCAACCCACAAAGGTTGAAGAGTCGTATTGGCTGAGGGATTTTGGGCTTCGCAAGGGAAGTGCAAAAATCGCCAATCAGATGACTTCGTTATTTCAAGCGTGCGCGAATAGCCTCACTCTCAGCCTCATAACCAGGCTTGTCAAGGAGTGCGAACATATTCTTCTTGTAAGCCTCTACACCAGGCTGGTTGAAGGGGTTAACGCCCAGGATGTAGCCGCTGATACCGCAAGCCTTCTCGAACATATAGAGGAGTGCACCAATATAGTACTCGTTAATCTCGGGAATCGAAATCTTGATGTTGGGCACGCCACCGTCAACGTGAGCCAATACAACGCCCAGCTCAGCCATCTTGTTAACCTCGTCAAGACGCTTGCCAGCCAAGAAGTTAAGGCCGTCGAGGTTGTCCTTGTCAGCCTCGATGGTCACCTCACGCAGAGGCTTCTCAACGCTGATAACGGTCTCGAAGAGGGTGCGCTCGCCCTCCTGGATATACTGACCCATCGAGTGGAGGTCGGCAGTCAGGGTAACGCTTGCGGGGAAGATACCCTTGCCATCCTTACCCTCGCTCTCGCCGTAGAGCTGTTTCCACCACTCAGCGATGTACTGCAAGCGAGGCTCGTAGGAAGCCAGAATCTCAATCTTGTAACCCTTGTTGTAGAGTGCGTTGCGTGCTGCTGCGTACTGAGCTGCGATGTTCTGCTCGTAGGGTACATCCTCAGCAGTTGCGCGCTGCATATCCTGTGCACCACGAACAAGCTCTGCTACATTGATACCAGCAGCAGCCAGGGGCAACAGGCCTACGGGAGTGAGCACCGAGAAGCGACCACCCACGTTGTCGGGAATAACGAACGACTTGTAACCCTCGCTGTCCGAGAGACTTTTGAGTGCGCCGCGAGCCTTGTCGGTAACGGCAACGATGCGCTTGCGAGCCTCCTCAATACCGTAGCGAGCCTCAATCTCAGCCTTCATAAGGCGGAAAGCGATAGCGGGCTCAGTGGTGGTACCCGACTTGCTGATAACGATAGTGGCAATCGAGTAGTTCTTCAATGCGTCGAGCAACTCTGCGGTGTAGGTCTCGCTGATGTTGCAACCTGCAAATACAATGTAGGGAGCCTTGCGCTCTTTGTGGAGGAAGTGGAAGGAGTCGGTCATTGCGTCGAGGACTGCCTTAGCACCGAGGTACGAACCACCGATACCAATCACAACAATCACTTCAGCAACATCTGCCAAGCCCTTAGCGGCAGCCTCAATCTCTGCCAATACGTCGGGAGTTACCTCTGCGGGGAGGTTTACCCAACCGAGAAAATCGTTGCCTGCGCCTTTGCCGCTGTGCAGCAAACCGTTTGCCTGCTCTGCTGCCTCTTTGAGGGCAACAATCTCAGCAGCCGAAGCACCAACTGCTGTCTGTGTAATGTCAAGTTTAATCATTTTCTGACTCTCTTTAATTATCTGATTTTTGGTCTTTAATATCTATCTGACAACTCCTTAAAAATAAGGGGTGAAAAATCGACCACAAATATATGAAAAAAATGGCTAAAAATCCTCGCAGTTCAGATTACTTTTTCATATCTTTGTACGTTCATTGGGGGAGTATCCTCCACAAGCAGGAAAAAATATAAAAAATAGATATAAAAATGGGACTTTTTTCATTGACACAAGAGTTGGCAATTGACCTTGGAACTGCCAATACTCTTATCATTTACAACGGAAAGGTTGTGGTTGATGAGCCTTCGATTATCGCGATGGACATCCACACCAACAAGGTAATGGCTATCGGTAAGCAGGCGCGTATGATGCACGGTAAGACCCACCAGAACATCAAGACTATCCGCCCCCTGAAAGATGGCGTCATTGCAGACTTCAACGCTGCCGAGCAGATGTTGCGCGGTATGATTAAGATGGTGAAGACCAATGGCCACTTCTTCAGCCCCTCGCTCCGTATGGTTATCTGTATCCCCAGCGGCTCGACCAACGTTGAGATTCGTACCGTGCGTGAGTCGGCAGAGCACGCCGGCGGTCGTGAGGTATATATGATTTTCGAGCCTATGGCGGCTGCTCTGGGAGCCGGTCTGGATGTTCAGGCTCCCGAGGGCCATATGATTATCGATATCGGTGGTGGTACTACCGAGATTGCTTGTATCTCGCTGGGCGGTATCGTATGTAGCGAGAGTATCGATGTTGCAGGTGATGTCTTTACCGACGATATTCAGAAATATGTTCGCCAGCAGTACAATGTTCGCATTGGTGAGCGTACTGCCGAGGATATCAAGATTGCTATCGGTGCGGCAGTGCGCGACCTTGATGATGCACCCGAAGACTATGTGGTGACAGGCCCCAATATGCTCACCGCACTCCCCACGACCATCAACCTATCGTACAGCGAGATTGCATACGCACTCGAAAAGTCGCTCCTGAAGATTGATGCTGCCATTATGAAGGTATTGGAGATTATTCCTCCCGAGCTTTATACCGATATCGTGAAGAACGGTATCTATCTGGCAGGTGGTGGTGCGCTGATTAAGGGTCTTGCTAAGCGTTTCACCGAGAAGAACAATATCCCCTTCATCGTTGCCGAGGATCCTCTGCGTGCAGTTGTTCGCGGTACGGGTATTGCTCTGCAAAATATTGACAAATTCTCCTTCCTGATGAAATAGTCGCTCCCCGCGGAGCGTTTGCCCAATGTGAGGGGCGTATTGTCAAAGGATGTATAAACTTATCACATTACTCAAACAGATTGCCGTGCCTCTGCTATTCGTTTTAGCAGAGGTATTGGCTATTTTGCACTATGCCAATTCGACCGCCTACAACAAGGCGCAGATACTCTCGGCAACCAATAGTGCGGTGGGTGCTGTGAGTGGTGTGTTTGGCTCGGTAGGGGACTACTTTCGTCTTGCCAGCGAGAATGAGGCACTGAGAGATGAGGTGGAGAGTCTGCGCAACCAATTGGCAGACCTTGTGGCCGACTCTACTCTGGTGAGTAGTTATTCGGCAGAGGGAGAGATTGCTCCATACTACTTTTCGAGTGCCAAGGTGTTGCAGAACTCCGTTATTCGTCAGCGCAACTACTTCATCATCGACAAGGGTCTGCGCGACGGCGTGCAGGCAAATATGGCGGTGCTGAGTATGCAGGGCGAGGCAGCAGGCTATGTGGTGACCTGCTCGGAGAAGTTCTCGGTATGTATGTCGGTGGCAAGCCTCGACTTTACGATGGGTGGCCGTATTCAGGGCAAGGAGTTCTTCGGCTCGGTGGGCTGGCTTGGTGGCGACCACCGCAGGGTAAGCCTTACCGATATTCCCCGCTATGCCAATCCGCAGGTGGGCGATACGGTGGTTTCGACAGTCTCGTTCCGATTCCCGCCCGATGTTACAATCGGCTTTGTGGAGAGTTGGGAGGAGGCCGACGACCAGACGACGATAGATATCACTCTGCGTACTGCGGTCGACCTCGCTACTCTGCGCGATGTGCTTCTGGTGCAGTATCAGGACTCGGAGGAGTTGGAGAATCTGTCGAGTGGCTATTAGTTTGATTTTTAGAAGATTGTAACGTGTATAGAGGTATAGCATATTCGGTGTTGTTTGTGGTGGCGGTGCTTTTGCAGGTGCTGCTGCTCGACTCGTTGTTTATCATCCCCTTTGGTGTGCCGATGCTCTATCTCTCCTTCCTTATCCTCCAACCCTTTGACCGCAACGCCTTTGCTATGCTTGGCCTGGGATTGTTGCTCGGTCTGGCGATGGATTTGCTCTCGGGGATGGATGGACTCTACACTATCTCTGCCCTGTGGCTCGCCTTTGTGCGCAGGGGTGTGGTGATTCTCTCCCTCGGCAAGGATGCGCTTCGTGAGAGTTTTGTCCCCTCGGCTCGTGTGTTGGGAGGTGGCAGGTTTTGGCTGTATACCCTCAGCGCACTCCTGTTCCACAATGTGGTATTCTTCCTCTTCGAGGCACTCACCTTCGACAATCTTCACATCACTCTGTCGCGCATTGTCGTTTCGACAATCTTCTCAGCACCCTTTATCTGGGCAGCAGCCAAACTCTTCCCGTCGTTTAACAAAAAGTAGAGGAGAGCAGAGGGATGGAGAAGCAACGAAGAGTCTTTATGCTTAGATTGGTGGTGGTAACCATATTTTTGGTTATCATCTTCCGTCTGTTTCATATTCAGATAATAGATAATAGTTATAAGGAGGCAGCCGATAATAACGCCCTCCGCTATGAGGTGCAACATCCGCCACGCGGTGAGATTTACGACCGCAATGGTGAGTTTCTGGCTCAGAGTGTGGCCTCCTACGACCTTATGGTGACCCCAAGAGAGATGTCGCGCGAGGGTTTTGACACCGTTACTCTCTGCCGCATTGCGGGTATCAGCAAGGAGCGATTGGAGAGAGAACTCAAACGCGCCAATAACTACTCGCGCAGACGCGCCTCGGTGATTGTCAAGCAGATGCCTATCGAGTCGAAACTCCTCTTTGACGAGGGCAACTATAAGGGTTTCCACACCGTATATCGTACTCAGCGTTCCTACCCGCGTAAGATTGCCGGCTCGCTACTCGGCTATATCGGCGAGGTGGACGACGCGGATATCGAGCGTGACCCCTACTACCGCAGTGGCGACTACAAGGGCTTCTCGGGCATTGAGAGTGCCTACGAGGAGGTGTTGCGTGGCGTTAAGGGTACTAAGGTGCAGGTGGTCGATGTGCACGGCACGGTGAAGGAGTCCTACAAGCAGGGGCAGTACGACACCCCGCTGGTGCCTGGCGTGGCGCTGGCAAGTTCGATTGATGCTGAATTGCAGGCCTTTGGCGAGGAACTTATGGAGGGCAAGGTGGGCAGTATTGTCGCCATAGAGCCTTCGACAGGAGAGATTCTTATGATGGTGAGCAGCCCTGGCTACGACCCCGACCAACTTGTGGGTCGCGAGCGAGGCAACAACTATATGGACCTGCTCAACAATCCCCGTCGTCCGCTCTACAACCGTGCGGTGATGACGCGCTATCCTCCCGGCTCGACCTTTAAGTTGGTAAATGGTCTGATTGGTATGCAGGAGGGTGTGCTTACCCCGTCGCAGAAGTACCCCTGTCACGGTGGTTATACGATTGGTCGCGGTGTGAAGTGCCACGACCACTACTCGCCACTCGACTTGGAGGCGGCGGTGGCAACCTCGTGTAATGCCTACTTCTGCTATGTCTTGCGCAATATCATCGACAATCCCAAATACGGAAGTGTGAAAAACGGCTTCGACAAGTGGGAGGAGTATGTGCGAAGCTTCGGCTTTGGTCGCAAACTCGGCTCCGACTTCCTCTCCGAGTATGGTGGCTATGTCCCCGACAGGGAGTTCTACGACAAGACCTATCGCGGTAGCTGGAACTCGCTGACGGTTATTTCGCTCGCTATCGGTCAGGGTGAGTTGGGTTGCTCGCCATTGCAGATGGCCAACCTTGCGGCTATTGTGGCTAATCGTGGCTACTACTATATCCCTCACGTTATCAAGCATATAGAGGGTCAGGACTCGCTCGATATGAAATATTACGAGAAGCACTACACGATGGTCGACGAGAAACACTACGAGCCTATCGTGCAGGGTATGTACGACGCAGTACACACCGAGGGTGGTACGGGTCGCGTGGCCGATGTTCCCGGGTTGGAGGTCTGTGGTAAGACAGGTACTGCGCAGAATCCCCACGGCAAGGACCACTCCACTTTCCTCAGTTTTGCACCTCGCAACAATCCCAAAATCGCCATCTCGGTATATGTCGAAAATGGTGGTTTCGGTAGCACCGTGGCAGCCCCCATTGCGGGTCTGATTATCGAGAAGTACCTCACAGGCTCGATTGAGCGCACTTGGCTTGTAGACCAGATTAAGAACACCCGAATCAGCTATCCTCACTATGATAGGAACAGCAGGTAATACAAGAAGCAACCACACCGATTGGCTCTCGGTATTGGTGTTCATCGCCCTGATGGTTATCGGGTGGGTGAATATCTATGCCGCTGTCTATGACGAGTCGGCTACTGCAGGCTTTGCGTGGGGCAGCCAATATGGTATGCAGTTGATTTGGATCTGCGCCTCGCTCCTGGTGGCGGGTGTGATACTCCTGATAGACAAAATCTATATCCACCAATGGACCTACCCGATATATGTGGTGCTTTTCCTGCTCCTCCTCTCAACGCTGGTGATAGGTAAGGAGGTCAATGGCGCAAAGGCGTGGCTGGTGCTGGGGCCTGTGTCGCTGCAACCCGCTGAGTTTATGAAGTTTGGCGTGTCGTTGGCACTCGCAAGATATATGAGTGAGTATAGTTTCTCGCTGCGCAATCCGAGTTCGCTGCTCGGGGTGGGGCTGCTGATGGCACTGCCGATGGGTGTCATTATGCTGCAACCCGATATGGGCTCGGCAATCGTCTACTGCTCATTTCTGGTAATGTTCTACCGCGAAGGACTCAATGAGTGGATTTACTATATCCTATGTGTGGTGGTCGGAGTATTTATCCTCTCCTTCTTCCTCACGCCGAGTGTGCTGGTGCTGCTGCTCCTGCTTGTGTGCGTGGTTTGGCAGGCGATTGCCAATCGCAACCCGAAGGAGAGTATCATCTATCTCTCGGCAGTGTTGCTTATATCGGGCGCACTCTACTTCGGGATGAACTACCTGTTGATGAAGGAGTTCTCCTACTACTCGGCACTCCTCTGGACCGTTATCCCCTCGCTCGTGCCTGTGGCTATCTACGCCTTCCGCGAGCGACTACACTCCATATATGCCTTTATGGCGCTACTTGTCGGGGCGATACTCTTCTCCTCGGCAGTCGACTATGTCTTCAACGATATGCTCGCCATCCACCAGCAGAAGCGAATCCTCGACCTGCTCGGCATAGAGCAGGATACGCAGAATTGGGGCTACAATGTCAACCAGTCGAAGATTGCTATCGGCTCGGGAGGATTCTCGGGCAAGGGCTTCTTGGAGGGTACGCAGACCAAGTACGACTTTGTCCCCGAGCAGAGCACCGACTTTATCTTCTGCACCGTAGGCGAGGAGTGGGGCTTCCTGGGTACGACCTTTGTGCTGATACTCTTCGCGGTGCTAATCCTGCGACTGATGCGTATGGGCGAACGACAAGGCGAGGCCTTCAAACGCATCTACTGCTACTCGGTGGCGGGTATCTTCCTCTTCCACGTTATGATTAATGTGGGTATGACGATTGGCCTGCTGCCCGTAATCGGTATCCCCCTGCCGCTATTTAGTTATGGCGGCTCTTCACTGCTGGCATTCACAGTATTGTTTTTTGTGGCTGTCAAGTTAGATAGTGGCGAAGAGTAAAAAAAGCCATATGACTTCGTGAATTCAAAATTCAAGATTCAAAATTCAAAATAGATAAAAGCTGAGAGATATATCGAATATCTCTCGGTTGTTGTTTATGGGAGTGATGGGAATTATATGAATTATGGGAATTTAGTGAGTTTAGTGAGTTTAGTGAGTTTAGTGAGTTTAGTGAGTTTAAGGAGTTTAAGGAGTTTAAGGAGTTTAAGGAGTTTAAGGAGTTTAAGGAGTTTAAGGATTATCC
>JAFNVE010000181.1 GCA_017379955.1 Tidjanibacter sp.
AATATCTCCACTTTGGCCCACGAGAGATAATCTCACTTTACAGCGATTACCACGCAGGATAGGGTAAAATATAAAAAACAGATAAGGCAATAGACCCAGAAATAGAGCCTGCTAAGCCCGGAAGTATGGGACCGATATTAGGAGTGCAGCCAGGTATTAGACTTAGACTTGTAGAGAATATTCATCTCTTTGCAGGAGTGTCGTTATCCAATTTGCATATTGGTTTGCATCTCGGCGTTGGATTCTAAAAAGACAAAACCCCGTCAGAAAGTTTCTGACGGGGTTTTTATATGCTTTACGCAAAGAGTCTACTCAGCCTTCTGTGCACGGAGGATAGCGCGGAGCTCGCCATCGGTGAAGAGGTAGAGGAACTCACCCTCTTTGTTGAAGGAGTCGGTAGTGGAGAGCACCTCCATAAACTTGTCCTCCATCTCCTGGTTGGGGCACATCATCTTGGTCGAGCCCATATTCGAGAAGCGGAGAGTACCTCCACTCTCTTTCTGCAATGCTACATCGCCAAAGAAGGAGTTGCAAGCACCGCGACCATTAACCTTTGCACCATCGAAGATTACGGTAAATGCATCCTCGTCAGCCTCCACGGGGCGACCATAGAGCTGGGTGAGCTGCCAAACAGTCTTGTTGAGTTCTACACCATACTTCTTCTCGTAGCGGTTGCACTCGCAGCACGAAGTCATCATAAGAGCCATAAAAGCGATAATAATTAACTTTTTCATAACTTTCTCTATACTTATTACCCCGCAAAGATAGGATTATTTGATGTGAAGTACTATATTTGTAGAGAATAAATAACAATTTATTAAACTATGTTACTCGGCAATCTTCGTACTTGCGACCGTGTTGTGGATCTTCACCCTCGCTTCAAGAAACTTTTTGACTACATCCTTACACACGACCTGCTCGACGAGCCCGCAGGAATTATCGAGGTGGACGGCAGAGAGATTTTTATCAACAACCAATCCCTCGACAAGGCTCCCAAACAGCCCCTGGAGGTGCATAACAAGTATATCGATATCCAGGTTTTGCTGAGTGGCAGTGAGCGCATAGGTCTGCGCCACCGCGAGGATATCTCGACCTACTACCAGCCCTACGACGAGGCGAAGGATGTTGCCTTCTCGGACGAGGACCCCGAATGGTTTGTAGATTTGCGCCCCGGCGACTTTGTTATCCTCTGGCCCGAAGATGGTCACGCACCCGCAATGGGCGAAGGCCATATCCGCAAGTTTATCGCCAAGATACTTCTGTAAGAATACCTCAATAAAAAATATGCAGACCCGTTCGCAGGTCTGCATATTTTTTATCTCTGTCTGCCATTAATAGGCGTGGTGGGGTGCTTTGAAGTCGGGACGGAGCGAGAGGTGTTTCTCGTTGGGGAAGTCCTTGGGCACGGCCTGAGTAACCTCGCCCGTAGCAGCCCACTCGCAGCCACGCAGCAGAGTTACCTGAAAACCTGTACACTCCATCGAGTAGACCATATTGGGGTCGCTACCGCAGTGACCGAGCAGGTCGACAAATACGCGACCACCACTCTCGGGTGTTACGGTCCACATCAGAGGCTCGTGGCGGCCACGCTCGTAGGCTGTTGCCAAAATCTCGATATTCTTCACAGGGCCACGCATACGGGTATAAATCTCATCCTTGAAGTGGCGCCAATTGGGGTTGAGGCCCTTCAAGATGGGGTGCTCGGGTGCACGGTGGTTGATAGTGACCTCGTGCTGCAAGCCGTGGTAACCTGCACCGCCGGGGGTGTAGTCATAGACATACTCGCCATCCTCCCAATAGAGATATGGGCCAACCTTCTCGTCGCGACCATCCCACGCACCCATACCAATCAACTCGTTATACTCCTTCCAATCGGCCATTGGCACTACCGAGGAGTGGATAACTACCAGACCGCCGCCGTCGGCAACAAACTTCTCAAATTTTCTGCGTACAGGCTCGGTGAAGGTAGGGCCACCATAGTTGATAATGATGAGGTCGTAGCCGGTGAAGTCGGGATTGTAGTTCTCAATACCGTTCCAGCCAGGGGTGAAGGCGAAATCAACAGTAAACATACCGCTGTTTTCGAGTATCTGTTTCATTGCGTCGCACGCACCCTGCCAATAGTGACTGCCGTCAGCACCCGCTACGATAACGGCCTTGATAGGCTCTTTCTCGGCCTTCTGTGCGCTCACGGGTGCGCAGAGCAACAACGCTGTTGCCGTGGCGATGATAATATCTTTTACTCTCATTTTCTGTTGCGTTTAGTGGGTTGAACATTGTTCTGCTCGGGAGCCTGCCACTCGATACGCTCATAGCAACGCTCGCCATTGAGTGCATAGCCGCGCTTGTCGGTGGAGAAGGTGCCCTCCTTGATGTAGGTGATGTATAGCTCCGAACGACCGTCGTTGTTGCGGTCCTCCAAGACGAGCGAGTAGGCCTCGCTGAAATACTCGGTGGGGGAGATGTACTCTACCTCCTTGGTGTAGTTGTCGACCACTGCGTAGTAGTACTTGAAGAGGTCGTAGGTGGCGTAGTGGCCATTGTCCTTGCCGAAGAGCATAACCTCTTCCAGAGCGGGGTCGTCATCCATCTGGGCGAGTTCCGACCATTGGAAGTAGTAGCCGCTTTTGTGTGCTTCGGGCGGGATGTTGCTCCAACCCTCAGTGTGCATCGTCACTCCAATCTGAGCATTTACCTGAACAGCAAAACCGCACAGAGCAATGATGCATAAGAATAGAATCTTTTTCATAATTGTTTTTGTATAAAGGTGTTAGTAAAGAAATTCCGAAACAAGAGTGAGCCAACGGGCAGCAGAGGTCATCCAAACCTCTTTATATGTTGCGTTGTTTGCCTGAGGCCAATAGGGTACATCCTCATTGCCGCGAGTCTGTATGCCGACAGGAATCTCGCCAACGGTCTGGCCAAGCAGTGCGGAGTATTGGTAGGCGTAGTTCGAGCCCTCGCCATAGATGAGCGACTGCCCAAACGGATTCTTACCCACTACCCACTGCAACTGATTCTGTGCGATATCGAGCAACTCTTTGTCGTTCAGTAGTTTGCCAAGCACGGCAGCCCCCTTGCCTGTGGCGAGGATAATGGCATTGTTGCCGCGGAACGAGTACCACACGGGGAACATACGCAGGTAGTGCGTGTCGTCTATCTGGAATCCGTTTTTGAGTTGCTCCACGAAGTCCTCCTTTGCAGTCTCGCCCGGGAAGAGGTGTTGGTGGTCCCAACTCTCCTGGTCGGCGGGCTCGTCAATCAGATAGATACCACTCGGTATCATCCCGTAGGGTGCAGAGTAGCGTGTGGTCTTCTTTATGTAGTCGCCATATCGCTCGGCAGCGACTATCCACTCGGCCGACTTGGGGTGCGAGGGCTGGGTGGTGATAATCTCCGAAAGGGCCATAGCGAATATCTGGTCGCGCGATTGGTGGTTGAAGTGAACGACAACCTTGTGATCGGTATTGCGGAAGAAGAAACCGTTAATCTTCTCCTTGCCGATAGGCGCGGTCTGCTGACAAGCCAGAACATAATCCATCATCTGGCGTGCCGTGTCGGCATAGCGACTCTCACCTGTCAGACGATAGAGCATGGAGGCCGCCCACGATGCAGTAGCCATATATTGGCTCTCGGAGGTGTTGTATGTGTGCTCCCAGAAGTGGATGAAGTTGCCAAAGCCTGTTGTGTGGTGCTCCGTAAGGGCAAAGTCGAAGTCTTCGCGTGCGGTACGAACAAGTTTGTCGCGCATACCACTCTCGGGATATACCATTGCGGCATAGGCAGCGATACCTGCGTGGAGGAAATTATCAAATGGGTTGTTCTGCACGCGTGCAGGGGTGTCGTCCTCGTCGCCCAACTTGCCATCCGACCATAGCGCCATGCCTGCACTACTTGCGCGATAACCATCACCGAAACGGGTGCGCAACACAAAGTCCAAGCCCCACTCGGCCTCCTCAATCAGTCGGCGATAGAGTTCGGGGTTGCGCTCCTTTACTCCCTCGGCCACTTCAAGCATCGAGTAGACAATCTCTGCACTTTGGATGGTCTGCTGCGAGAGGTCGCCGGCGTCGTGCCAGCCACCGCTATAAATCATACTCAGCCCATTATGCTCGATGGTGAGGTCAGTGTGGCAAGTGCCGTGCTTGCCCGCCACAGGGTAGCCGCAACGCTCGCTGAATATGAAGTTGAGGATGCGCCAAATGCCACTATCCCATAACCCCTCCTCGGCAATGCGGAAACTATCCGACACCACATCGCCAACCTTCAAGCGAAACTCGCCCTCTGACTTAAATGAGGAGAAATCGGCAGTGCGAAATGTGCCGATTGGGGTTGAGGTTTGCTCTGTTCTGCCCGAGAAGAGGGTATTCCCTGCATTGTCGATAATTGAAAATGGTTCGCGACGCGAAGCACCCTCTATATTCATCACTGCTATCTTTTGGTCGGCGGTGTTGTAGCCTGTTGTGGAGAGCACGATGCGGCCAGGTGCGGGTGTCCAGCCGCTGGCAATCTCGCCACCAGCCACCTGTTGCAGTGAGAGTGAGTCGATATGAAACACCATACTCTCGCCCATCGTCAGTCCCTGACCAAATGCAGTGTTGCCGATGGTCAGATGTGTCACCTTGTCGCGTGGCATCTCGCCAATTTCGAGATAGCACTTGTTCCAGGTGCGATTTACCAAGTGTACCTCGTGCGCACCTTCACGACCATACTCGTCGGGAATCTTCTGCTCGCCATCGTTGTACAGGTAGAGGTTGAGGTGCATGATATCCATACCCTCGCAGTCGGGGTAGACATAGAACATCACACGGTTGTAGTCCCTCCAATCTGCACCTCCGAGTTGCAGTGTGGTCTGCGAGGTGCCGTAGTTTACGTGGTCGCCATTTTCCCACCCCTCGACGATGTGGGGTATCTCGATGCGGAGGCTGCCCTCGCCACTAATGGTATGCCGGGTGGAGTGGCTGATGTTGCCAATGCCTGTATGCTTCCACGCCGATATGTTGCTCATGGTGCAGAGTGACTTGGAGCGAACTACCTCCTTTGCCAATCCGCGTGTTTCGAGCGAACGACTCTCGTCGAGCGGCAGAGGGCGATGCAGATAGCCACTCTCGACAATATGTCTGTTCAGGGTGTGGTCTAAGGATTGTGCTTGCAGACTGCTGATGGTAAGCGTAGTCGCAACCGATAGTAGAGTAACGGCAACTCTATTCATAGGTATCTGATTTTTGTTAGTGTGTTAATTAGGTGTGGCCTATGGCCGCTAACAAAGATATGTTTTTTTCTTTGATTAGCGGGTAACTGCCACGACTTTTTTTTGATGTTGGGACAAAAAAATAAGGCCGCCAAATCTTTTTGATTTGACAGTCTTATCTTTTTCGTGTTTTTCTAAGGGAGTTGCTCTTATTTAGCAGCCTCAACCGATGCTTTGCGGAACTCCTTCATCAACTTCGAAATCTCCAAAGCAGCCTTACGAGCGCGGGTACCAGCAGCCTTGTTACCTTTCTCTGCCTGCAACTCTGCGTTCTTCTGGAAAACAGCAATCTGCTCGTTAATCTGATCTACCAACTGTTTCATAGTGTTTGTGTTTTAGTTTAGTAATTTGGGTTAAAATATATGATTTAGGCAAAACTAAATAAAAAATCTCATATTCCAATTATTTTCACAAATTTTTTATTGAAAAATAGTCCTATTCATACAATTTGTGAAATTTATCATACCTTTATCACACTTTTGTAGCAGATTTTGATTGTTCGAACAGAAGATTATTTTTTGAGTTTTATGAAAAAGTTGCTCTATATGACACTAATAGCCACCACAATTCTCACCTCCTGCGGAGGCGGGTTTTCTGCTGACGAACGCGCAATCATAGGTGCGTCGGGCGATGGTATTATGCCTCTCTGGACCGTAGACAATCCCGAGGAGGAGGCCTTCTTACGCCTCAAAGCCGAGCCTCTGACGGCCTCGATGGTCGATGAGCCCGAGTTTCAGGTTTTGAAGGAGCGTATGCTTGCCACAGTCTGCGACCCTACAAACGAGGGAGTGGGTATTGCAGCCCCGCAGGTAGGCATCTCGCGACGATTGGTGGCTGTGCAGCGATTCGATAAGGAGGGCGAGCCCTTTGAGTTCTATATCAACCCCGAGATAGTGGCACGCTCCGAGGAGCGCGAATTGGGTAGTGAGGGGTGCCTATCAGTACCCGAGATGAGTGGCGATGTGTGGCGCAGCACTGCCATCCGCCTGCGATACAATAGCGAGAGCGACTTCTCTGTCGTCGAGGAGGATATTGAGGATTTTACCGCTGTCATCTTCCAACACGAACTCGACCACCTCGATGGAGTATTGTATATTGACTATCTGGAGGAGTAGAGAAAGGAAAATTCAAAATTCAAAATT
>JAFNVE010000182.1 GCA_017379955.1 Tidjanibacter sp.
AGATGATAGCCTCCACCCAACCCATCAGTTCGCGGAAACCCTTACTCTTCTCTTTGCGTTTTTTGTAGGGCTCTCCGATAAATCGATTGAGGAGTTTGGTGATGTAGATGTCAAAGATGACAGGCAGACCAAGCAACATCCAAAGATTGCGGCTCCAAACCACAAACCAAAGAACATAGATGATGGCAACTACCGAAAACTTAAACCATCTGTTTTTGATAAGCGAAACTATTTTGCTCATATACTTTTGTGATAATTATTACAAACTCAACAGGTTATCCATCGTAAGAATGCCCTTGTGTGTTGCGGCATACTCGGCTGCCAGCACTGCACCAAAGGCCAATGCACGGCGTGAGTGGAGTGAGTGTTGCAGAGTAAGGATATCGTTCTCCGATTCCCATACAACATTGTGAATACCAGGAACTTCGCCCTCGCGGAACGATTGTATCTCAATCTCCTTTGCTGTGTCGCCATCGTAGAGTACATCGCGCAGATCGTCTGCAAGTGTCTTGGCAGTGCCACTGGGTGCATCCTTCTTGTGGATGTGGTGTGTCTCCTCGATGTGGAGTTTGTACTCGGTGTGAGGCTTCATCATCGCACCAAGCACCTTATTGATTTTGAAGAGGATATTTACTCCGAGGCTGTAATTCGAGGAGTAGAAGAACGAGCCGTCGCACTCCTTGCACAACGCCACAACCTCGGCCATTTTCTCTGTCCAGCCCGTCGTACCGCTGACGATAGGCACACCGGCACGGAGAGTGGCGCAGATGTTGCCAAATGCAGTGTCGGGGGTAGTGAACTCGATTGCCACATCCACTCCTGCCAATCCCTCGGCAGAGATATCGGCCGAGTTCTCCATATCTATCTTTTTTACTACTTCGTGACCGCGCTCGATAAGTATTTTCTCTATCTCGCGACCCATCTTTCCGTATCCAATAATTGCTGCTTTCATACTTTTCGGGTATATTTGGACAAAGATAGTGATTTTTGGCCACCTCACGAAAAAGTGTGCCCATTTTTTCACATCTTGCTACGAATAGTTATCTTTGTGCTATCGAATTAGTAACGATTTTTTGTGATGAGATATTTTATTGAGTTGGCATATCGTGGCACAGCCTATAATGGTTGGCAGATTCAAACCTCTGCCCCATCCGTGCAACAGACTTTACAGGAGGCTCTGTCGAAGGTGTTGCGCCAGACGATTGAGGTTGTCGGTGCAGGCCGAACAGATACGGGCGTGCATGCTGCGTATTATGTAGCCCATTTCGACTGCGCAGAGGAGATTGCCGACCCCGATAAGTTTGTCTATCACCTTAATTCAGTCTTGCCATTTGATATTGCAGTTAGCCGTGTGCGTAAGGTTCGTAATGATGCTCACGCCAGATTCGACGCAACAGAGCGAGAATATACTTACCTGATTACCACCCGCAAAGACCCCTTCACCTTAGGTAATGCTTGGTATTATCGTTACTCCACTCCTCTCTCTGTCGAGGGTATGAACAAGGCGGCTGAGGCTCTGCTCCGACACGAGGATTTTACCACATTTGCCAAGCTCAATTCTAACAACTCAACAAATATTTGCCACGTCACATACGCCAATTGGGAGGCGAGTGAGGATGGATTTAGGTTTGTGATTCGCTCGAACAGATTTTTGCGCAATATGATTCGCGCCCTTGTCGGCACTATGGTCGATGTTGGTCGAGGAAAGTTATCTCCCGAGCAGTTCGAGGAGTTGATTGTGGCTCGCGACCTCTCCTTGGCAAGCGGCTCTGCTCCCGCCGAAGGACTCTTCCTCAGCAATGTCAAATATCCTGATGATATTTATATAAAGTAAAAAACAGAAATCCCTGCTTAAAACGAAGTAGGGATTTCTGTTTATACTTAACTATTAGTTCTAAGCGTGTACTGAATCACCCGTAGCGGCCTCTGCGGCTTCGAGGATTGCCTCGTTCATAGTGGGATGCGGATGGATTGTGTGGGCAATCTGCTCACGGGTAATACCCCACTCACGAGCAATGGTAACCTCACCCAACATCTCCGTTACATTACCACCAATCAGGTGAGCACCAAGGAGTTTATCACTCTCGGCATCGAAAATCAACTTCACAAAGCCATCTCTATCTCCTGCCGCAGTAGCCTTGCCCGAAGCTGTGTAGGGGAAGCGACCGATGCGCAATGAGTAGCCCTCAGCTGTGGCCTGCTCTTCGGTAAGACCGACCATAGCGACCTCCGGAACGGTATATACACACGAAGGAATTGTCGAATAGTCCACCTTGCGAGCCTCGCCCGTGCAGATAGCCTCCACGCAAGCCAACGCCTCGGCAGTAGCGACGTGTGCCAGAGCTGGTGAGGCCACCAAATCGCCAATGGCATAGACACCCTCGGCCGTAGTGCGGAAATTTTCGTCCACTTTCACCTTGTCGCGTTCTACCTCTACACCTGCGGCCTCCAAACCAAGATTCTCAATATTGGACTTAATGCCGACAGCCGATAGAACAACATCGGCAGTGATAATTTCTGTGCCTTTCTTACCCTCAATTTCTACCAGACACTTCTCATCCTCAATCTTCACGCTCTTGACCGAAGTAGAGGTGAGTACCGTAGCACGCATCTTGCGGAAGGAGCGTTCGAGAGTCTTGCTAACCTCGTCGTCCGACAGAGGCAACATCTTGGGCATAAACTCCACAACGGTAACCTTAACTCCCAGAGCAGCATAGAGATAGGCAAACTCACATCCGATAGCACCCGAGCCAACAACAACCATCGATTGGGGTAGTTTGTCAAGTGTAAGTGCCTGGCGTGAGTTGATAATATACTTACCATCCACAGGCAGTGAAGGCAACTCTCGTGGACGCGAACCAGTTGCGAGGATAATATGGTCGGCACTAATCGTCTGCACAACCTCACCCTCTGCCGAGAGCACCTCTACCACTCCTCGCTCAGCAGTAAGCCTGCCGTGACCAGAGATGACCTCTACCCCACTCTTGCCGAGAAGGAACTGCACACCCTTGCTCATAGTGGCGGCCACATTGCGACTACGAGCCACAATCTTCTCCAACGAGGGAGTAACCTCGCCCGCCACATCAACACCATAAATAGCCGCCGAGCGCACATAGCCATACACTTGTGCGCTTTTGAGCATAGCCTTAGTGGGAATACAACCCCAATTGAGGCATACACCACCAAGCTCGGCACGCTCCACAAGGGCTGTCTTCTTGCCCAACTTGGCAGCCTTGATAGCAGCCACATAACCACCAGGGCCGCTACCTATTACTATAATATCGTAGTTCATAAGGTCAGTATTGGTTGATTACTCAACAACACGAAGCACATCGCCATTGTCGGCAGCGACAGCACGTTTCCACTTCTCCGAGTAGCCGGGCTGATCGGGAGATGCGGGGATGTTCTTGCCGTTTCCGTTATCCACAAAGCCGTTCTCATCCTCGACCTTGATATTGCCGTCGATATACTTAACCATCAGATATTGGTCGAGTTCCACCCAACGGTTGAACATATTCTGTGCAGTCTGAATCGAGTAGTCGGTAAGATACTCCTTCTGTTTTTTGAGCGACAAACCCTTAGCTGCATTGTCAACGGTGAGTACCTCTTTAAGTTTTGCGTTCTCCCACTCATCAGCACTCTTCTGCACCTCGGCACCAATATAGTCGTAGCGCAGATATGCAAACTGAGCCACACGGTTGAAAATCCAAAAAGCAGATGTGGGCGAATACTGAGTCATATGGCCATTACCCTCGCGGAAGCACTCAGGAACATCGGTAACACTGCAATAGATAGGAGTAAGGCACGAAGTAGCAGCATCATCCACACCAAACCAAAGAATACCACCAACTGCATCGGGAAGATAGTTACGAGCCTGGGCAGTAAACCAGAAGCCTGTCTGCTGGGTTGCAGTTGCACGCTCATTTACATAGGTTACGCCATCCACCTCAAAATTCATAGGACGCCAG
>JAFNVE010000183.1 GCA_017379955.1 Tidjanibacter sp.
CCATCCTCGCATTATTGACCTACACGTTTAAAAGTTTCTTGCTCTTTCGACGCGCAAAAATTTCAATTTTGATTTGGTTTTTGTACCTTTGCACCGTCGAAGCGCTTCCGGTAACACTTTTGATGGTGGGCATCGCTCGACAGTTGTAAAGATATTGTCAAACAAAAGACTGATACATTGGAAGTTAAGAAGATTTTAGTGTCCCAGCCGGCACCCGCAGTACCCGAGAAATCGCCCTTTCACGAGGTGGCTACCAAGCACTCGGTGACTGTTGATTTCAAGCCCTTTATCAAGATTGAGGGCGTTTCGCTCAAAGAGTTCAGGAGCCAGCGCATTGAGATTTTGCAACACACTGCAATCATTTTCACCAGCCGATCGACTATCGATAGTTTCTTCCGCATCGCTGAGGAGAGTCGCACGACAATCCCCGTGACGATGAAGTATTTCTGTATTACTGAGGCAGTTGCGCTCTACTTGCAGAAGTATATTGCATACCGCAAGAGGAAGATTTTCTTTGCAAACGGCAACTTTAATAACTTTATGGAGCTGTTGCTCAAACACAAGGACGAGAAGTATATGCTCACCCTTGCCGAGCCACACAACCCCGAGATTCCCTCGACCTTGGAGAGATTGAAGTTCGATTTCCACCCCGTGGTACTTGCCAAGACCGTCAGCAACGACCTTAGTGGGGTGAAACTTGATGACTATCAACTGCTTGCATTGTATAGCCCTATGGAGATTCAGACGCTGACCGCTACTTTCGGCACCGAGAATCTGCCTATGGTCGTTACCTTTGGCGAGAACGCCGCACGCGCCGCTGCCGAGGCTAACCTCCATCTGGTATGTGCAGCCCCCACCCCTGAGGCACCAAGTATGGCTAAGGCGGTGGATAATACTATCGCGCTCATCAAGGCGGGCAAGAAGATTGAGCCTGTTGTGCTGAGTGGCACAAGCAAGAGCGAGGAGTTCATCAAGGCGCAGGAGGCTAAGCCCACCAAGCGCACCCGCGCAAAACGCAAACCGACCGAAGAGTAGGCGTAAAACCCTGCCACATATAGAGTTAGACTGAGGGGGCAGGAGCAATTCAGCCCCCTTTGGTTTTAATAACCGATTAGCAAATGAGCGACACCGTCAAACAATTTGGCCTCAGCAAGAGCGAGCGCATCTCGGCTCAGGGCCGTATCGACCGCCTGTTCCAGGGCGGCAGGGTTGTCGTGTCGCCACCCCTGCGCAGCCACTACCGACTGGAGGAGGCGAGCGAGGAGATGCCCGCCATCTCAATCTTGGTCTCGGTGCCTAAGAAGTATCATAAGAGAGCGTGGCGCAGAAACCTGCTCAAACGCCGCATCCGCGAGGCTTACCGACTCAATAAGTGTGAGTTAAGCGAACTTGTTGCGGAGCGAGGCAGACATTTGGATATTGCTTTTGTCTATACGACAAAGGAGGTTTTCGACTATCAGACTATCGAACATGGAGTCAAAAAGTGCCTGGCAAAGATTCAGAAGCACCTGTAAACGGGTCTTCTCGTGGCCTCTGCTGATATTGGTCAAGTTCTACCGCTACTGCATCTCGCCACTCACCCCCGCCTCGTGTCGCTTCACCCCCACCTGCTCCGCCTACGCCCTGGAAGCCATCACCAAATATGGCCCAATCAAAGGCGGCTGGCTCACCCTCCGCAGATTGCTGCGTTGTCACCCCTGGGGCGGCAGTGGCTACGACCCCGTACCGTAATGTTTTAATAATAAAAAAGTAGTCTGCAATTGAAGATAATTGCAGACTACTTTTTTATTATGTATGTGGTCTCAAGAAAACGGGTCTACGACCCCAAAAAAAGTCATATAATCGAGCTATTTTTAGGCGGGGGAGTCTTGACGGCCACGCGCATACTCTATGTATGTAAGTGGTCGGCAAGGCTCCCCCAACACCAAAATAGCCGATTAGATGGCTTTTTTATGCTTCGCCGAGGTTTTTATAACCCAATGGCTGTCGAAGCGACAAATCGATTTTCGAAACATTAGCCTCGTAGCGACCCACGTTCTCCTGCAAGGAGAGGAGCAGACGTTTGGCGTGCTCGGGGGTAAGGATAATGCGGCTGACCACTTTGGGTTTGGGCAGGCCGGGGAGCATCTCCGCAAAGTCGAGGATAAACTCCGACACGGAGTGTGTGATAACTGCAAGGTTGGAGTATTGGCCTTGTGCCACCTCTTTATCGAGGTCGAGTTCGATGTGGTTTTGTTCTGCCATCGTATTCTATGTTTTAGATTTGCCTTTTTTCCACTTTATCGCCACAAATGTATAATCTCAAAAGTGGTTTTACATCGTATCTGTCTCAAACTTATCACCATTTTTTTAACAAATATCCACCAACATCCACTTTACAACAAAAAAGAGGCCACAGGGCGACTATCCAACAGAAATTTTTCGTATATTTGTCGTTGTGTGCTCAGCTTAGAGTGCGCTAAAATTAGGTTAGAGATAGCGGATGAAGGTCGCCATACAGGGTTATGAGGGTAGTTTCCACGACATTGTGGCTCGAGAGTATTTCGGGGGCGAGATAGTTATTGTCCCTTGTGATACCTTCAAAGAGGTGGCCGCACTTGTGGAGCGTGGCGAAGTTGAGCGTGGCGTGATGGCCATTGAGAACTCAATTGCCGGCAGCATACTCCCCAACTACCGTCTGTTGCAAAACGATAATTTGCAGGTGGCAGGCGAGGCGATACTGACCATCCGACAGAACCTATTGACGCTCCCGGGCGTGCAGTTGGAGGATATCCGCGAGGTACACTCCCACCATATGGCACTTATGCAGTGTGACGAGTTCCTTGAAAGTAAGCGTTGGCGTTTGGTCGAAACAGAGGATACCGCTCTCAGTGCCAAGCAGTTGGCAGCCGATGGCGACACCTCTCGTGCGGTAGTGGCGAGCCGATTGGCGGCCGAGTTGTTTGGCTTGGATGTTAAGGTGGCAGATATCCACACCATCAAGAACAACTACACTCGTTTTATGATTCTCAAACGTCACGACCACACCATCCCACCCGATGCCGACAAGGCGTCGCTCTATTTCAGCGCACGCCACGAGCAGGGCTCACTGCTGAGGGTGTTGCGCGAGATGGGTAGCAATGCGGTGAATCTCACCAAGTTGCAGAGTTATCCCATCCCGAGCGAGCCGTGGCACTATATGTTCCACGTCGATATGGAGTTCGACTCCGTATATGAGTGGGTGCGCGTGCTCGACAGACTCCAGGAGGTGGCGCAGAGCGTTCACGTGTATGGCGTCTACAAGCGAGGCAGGGAGTTTGTTGGTTAGCAAAAGAAAGAAAGATAAGTATAAGAATTACAAATAGATAACGACTAAAAATTAGTATTATGAGCAAGTTTACTGTATCGGATCGTTTAAATGGAGTAGGCGAGTACTACTTCTCGAAGAAGAATCGTGAGATTGACCAGCTGCGTGCTGAGGGTCACGACGTGATTAACTTCGGTATCGGTAGTCCCGATTGCCCTCCCCACCCCATTGTGGTTGCAAAGTTGGCTGAGGAGGCTGCAAAGCCCACCACCCACACCTACCAGTCTTATGCTGGTGCTCCCATCTTGCGCAAGGCATTTGCTGAGTGGTACAAGAAATACTACAATGTGGAGCTCGACGGTCTGAACGAGATTCTCCCCCTGATTGGTTCGAAGGAGGGTCTGATGCATATCTGCATGACATACGTTAACAAGGGCGATAAGGTGTTGATTCCCAACCCCGGTTACCCCACCTACCGCTCGGCAGTTACCCTCTCGGGTGGCGAGGTTGTTGAGTATCACCTCAATGACGAGAACGGCTGGTTGCCCGACTTCGACGCTATCGACCCCACTGGCGTTAAGTTGATGATTATGAACTACCCCAATATGCCTACCGGTACCAAGGCTACCATCGAGCTTTTTGAGCGTGCGGTGAAGTTTGCTGCCGACAACGGCATCTTGCTCGTTCACGACAACCCATACAGCTTCATCCGTAACGACCAGCCCCTGAGCCTCTTGCAGGTAGAGGGCGCGATGGAGACCGCACTCGAGCTCAACTCGCTCAGTAAGAGCCACAATATGGCTGGCTGGCGTGTGGGTATGATTGCCGGTAAGAAGGAGCGTCTGGATGAGATTTTGCGCTTCAAGAGCAATATGGACTCGGGTATGTTCTACCCCATGCAGGCAGCAGCAGCTGTGGCACTCACCGAGCTGGGTGAGGAGTGGTACAACGACCTTAATGCAATGTATCGCGAGCGCGAGAAACTCGCTTTCGAGATGCTCGACCTCCTCGGCTGTAAGTACAATCGCGAGCAGGCAGGTCTTTTCGTATGGGCTCGTATGCCCGAGGGTGAGGAGGATTGCTTCGCATTCTCGGATAAGATTCTCTACAACTGCGACGTATTCATCACCCCTGGTGCTATCTTTGGTAGCGAGGGTCAGAAGTATATCCGTGTGTGCCTCTGCGCTCCCGAGGTGAAGTTTATTAAGGCTATTGAGAAGATTCGCAAGGGTCTGAAACTCTAATACAAAAGTTGCGCGGCTTGTAGGTTTTGCACTTCACTCGAAGCACAAAATTTCCTAAGCCATAACTACTTTTAACGTCTTTGGAATATGGGGAGTTTAAAGAATAAAAGCCTTTAAACTCCCATAATTCTCTTATAATTATCAGGTTAGATGGTTACAGCAATTATCGGAACGGGACTTATTGGTGGTTCGTTTGCTCTCTGCTTGCGTGAGCAGGGATTGGCGGAGCGCATTATTGGTGTGGAGCGTAGTGCCTCTCACGCCTCGCGCGCTGTGGAGTTGGGGATTGTCGACGAGGTAGCCCCGCTCGACGAGGCGATAGCCACTGCCGACCTTATTGTCATTGCCACCCCCGTTGACTCGATACCGACCTTGGCTGTCAAAGTGCTCAATAAGATTGCTCCGCACCAGACGGTGATAGACGTGGGCTCTATCAAGGAGGAACTCTGCGAGATGATTAGCCAACACCCCGCGCGAGGTCGTTTCGTGGCAACACACCCAATGTGGGGTACCGAGCATAGTGGCCCCGAGGCGGCGATGCGTGGTGCCTTTGCGGGTCGTCGCGTGGTGATTTGCGAGCGCGAGCGTAGCGACAGCGACGCACTACAACTCGTGGAGGAGATATATCGCAAGGTGGGGATGACGCCTATCTATATGGAGGCGGAGGAGCAGGATGTTCACTGCGCCTATATCTCTCATATTTCGCACATTACATCGTTTGCGCTGGCACTTACCGTGTTGGAGAAGGAGCGCGAGGAGGAGCATATCTTTGACCTTGCGAGTGCTGGTTTTGAGAGTACCGTGCGCCTTGCCAAGAGTGCGCCCGAGACCTGGACTCCCATCTTCCTGCGCAACAAATACAATGTTCTCGACGTTCTTGGAGAGCATATTCATCAATTACAGGTGCTGCGCAAGATGATTGAGCGCGACGATGCAGAGGGACTCACCGACGCAATGCGCCACGCCAACAGCATCCGTAGAATATTGAAATAGTTATGATTGACCTGAAATCGAAACGACCACTGATAATTGCCGGCCCGTGTAGTGCCGAGAGCGAGGAGCAACTACTCCTCACTGCGCGTGCGCTTGCCGAGAGCGGTAAGGTCGATATATTGCGTGCCGGAATCTGGAAACCCCGCACCAACCCGGGCTCTTTTGAGGGCGTGGGCGAGCAGGGCCTTGCGTGGATGGCAAGAGCAGGCCGCGAGACGGGACTCCCTGTGGCTGTGGAGGTTGCAAATGCCAAGCACCTATATACAGCCCTGTCGTACGGTGTGGATATGGTGTGGCTTGGAGCACGCACCACTGTTAGCCCGTTCAGCGTGCAGGAGATTGCCGATGCGCTGCGTGGCACGCAGATTCCCGTTCTGCTCAAAAACCCGATGAACCCCGATATCGACCTTTGGGGCGGTGCTGTGGAGCGTATGGCGCGAAGCGTAGGCTACGAAAATGTGGGCCTGATACACCGTGGCTTCTCCTTCTGTGGCAAGAGCCGCTACCGCAACTCACCAATGTGGCACCTGGCAATTGAGATGCGCCGCCGTTACCCTGAGTTGATAATGGTGTGCGACCCCTCGCACATTGGCGGCAAACGCGAATACCTCTATGAGATTGGCCAGAAGGCTGCCGACCTCAGTTTTGACGGCCTGATTATCGAGAGTCACAACTGCCCAGCAAAGGCACTGAGCGATGCGGCACAACAGGTTACTCCTGAGGACCTTATCACACTACTCGATAAAATTCGCTGGCGCAAGGGAACAACAGATAGCCCCGAGTTCGCAATGGCTCTGGACAGATTCCGTGGTGAGATTGACCAGATTGACGCTGAACTATTCGACCTGCTTGCACGCCGTATGAGGGTTGCTGAGCAGATTGGTATGGTGAAGAAGGAGAACGATGTTGCAATCTTGCAGAGTGGCCGCTGGAACTCGATTACCGAGAGGGTCATTGCCCAGG
Source organism: Tidjanibacter sp. (assembly GCA_017379955.1). Lineage (GTDB taxonomy): Bacteria > Bacteroidota > Bacteroidia > Bacteroidales > Rikenellaceae > Tidjanibacter. The sequence continues at coordinate 6,487 of JAFNVE010000183.1, forward strand.
CTAAGGAACTGCAACTGAGCGAGGAGTTCCTCACAACGGTCCTCGAAGCAATCCATATCGAGAGTATCAACCGCCAGAATATTATTATGAATAGCGGAGAGTAACACGCAGACACGCTTAGTCTGAGGGGAGTGGGTAGCGATTTTTGGTAATTACACCGCCCTGCCGATAAGCGAAATAGATAACAGCGGAGTTGGTTAGAGCCAACTTCGCTGTTGTATTAAATAGGGCAAAATAGGGGCAATATAAGTGGATTAAGGGCAATTAATCTCTAACACGCCCCAACCCCATATAGGCCTTAATTGCCTTTATATTCACGGGTACGAAAAATCGTACCCGTGAATATGATAAGGCGTAGGGGAGCAAAGAGAGGCGAGGGGTAAAAAAAGGAGAGAGTTTAGGGAGAGTAGAGCAATAGGAGTAATAGGAAATTAGAGAGGTTAAGGAGTGTAGGGAGATTAGAGAATTTAAGGA
>JAFNVE010000184.1 GCA_017379955.1 Tidjanibacter sp.
GTGCAGGCTGTAAACATGCCCTATGTTACCGAGCGCTGGCCCGGTGGTATGTTGACAAACTTCCCCACCATACGTAAGGCCGTTAAGAAGATGGCTACCATCGATAAGATGACCAATGACGGTACTTATGATAACTTCTCGAAGCGCGAGAAGTTGCAGATTGAGCGTCAGCGAGCTAAGTTGGAGAAGAACCTCGGTTCGATTGCCGACCTGACTCGTCTGCCCGCAGCACTCTTTGTAGTTGACGTACAGAAGGAGGCTAATGCCGTTAAGGAGGCAAAGCGTTTGAGCATCCCCGTATTTGCAATGGTTGATACTTGCTGTGACCCTACAGATATCGATTACGTTATCCCTGCAAATGACGATGCATCGAAGAGCATCTCTCTGATTCTTGACATTATGTGTGCAGCCATTGCCGAGGGCTTGGAGGAGCGCAAACTCGAGAAGGAGAAAGAGAGCGAGGAGGCTGCCGTTGAGGCTAAGAAAGAGGCTAAGCCCCGCATCAAGAAGAGTGTAAAGGTTGAAGTTGAGGAGCCCGCTGCTGAGGCTGCTGCAACTGAGGCACCCGCTGAGGAGGCCTAAACCAATTGTTTAACCAGCAAAAAGAGAATTACGATATGAACGTAACACTTGCAGAAATCGCGAAACTTCGTGCAACTACGCAGGCCGGTATGATGGACTGCAAAAACGCCCTTATCGAGGCTAACGGTGACTTCGAGCGCGCCGTTGAGATTATCCGTGAGAAGGGTAAGATGATTGCCAGCAAGCGTTCCGACCGCACCGCTTCGGAGGGTGTAGTTGTAGCAAAGGTTGTTGATGGCAAGGCTTATATGGTTTGCTTGGCTTGCGAGACCGACTTCGTATCGCAGACTGAGGGCTTTGGCGCAACCGTAAACGAGATTATGGATGTTGCTATCGCTGCTGACGCTGCTGATGTTGAGGCTCTCCTCGCTGCTAAGAACGCTGAGGGTCGTACCATCGCTGACCTGGTAACCGAGAAGTCGGGCCAGACCGGTGAGAAGTGCGAGATTGCTTACTATGCTCGCATCGAGGCTCCCTACTGCGCACAGTATGTTCACTTCAACAAGAAGCTTGGTTCGATTATCGGTTTCAACAAGGAGGTTCCCGCTGAGTTGGCACACGAGGTTTGTATGCAGGCAACTGCTATGGGCCCCATCGCTATCTCGCCCGCTGACTGCCCCGCTGATGTAATCGAGAAGGAGCGCAAGATTGGCATGGAGGCTGCTCGCTTGGAGGGTAAGCCCGAGGCTATGTTGGAGCGTATTGCAGAGGGTAAGGTTCAGAAGTTCTTGAAGGAGAACACCCTTCTGGAGCAGCCCTCGAACAGCAATCCTAAGGAGAGCGTAGGCGCACACATCAAGAGTGTTGACGCTGAGGCTACCGTAGTTGCTTACAAGCGTTTCTCGTTGAACGACTAATCGTTTAGAGAGTACAATAAAAAAGAGGAGATTGTGCAAACAATCTCCTCTTTTTTATGAATCACTGCGCGTTAGGCTGATGGTTTTTGTTGACTTTTAGAGATACTTCTCAATCTTAGCCTTCAACTCAGCCTCGCTGCAAGCACCAACCTGCTTGTCAACAACCTGGCCACCCTTAACGATAACGATGGTGGGGATGCTGCGAATCATATAGTTGCTAACAACATCGTCCTCCTCGTCAACATTGCATTTGCCGATGTGAGCCTTACCCTCAAACTCCTCAGCCAACTTCTCAACGATAGGGGTCATCATACGGCAGGGACCACACCACTCTGCCCAAAAATCGATAACAACGGGAAGCTCGCCCGCCATCAACTCATCGTAGTTGCTACTTGTAATTGTAAGTGCCATAACTTTTTCTCTTTTAATTAGTTAATTATTGTAATATAAATTTAATATCGTACTCATCGCAAAGGTCTGCAATTGCAGTTGTAACCTTCATCTTCTTGCCTTTCGAGAGGAACGGCAGGCTAACACCACTTTTAGAGTCTACCACTCTTACCTTCAAATCGGCTGTTGCCTCACCCTTCTTCACCTTGCGGGCCGCTGCTATGCAGTCGGAGAGTTTACTTACAAACTCGGGCGTTAGGGTTTCGAGGTCGATGGTGAGTGTCATCTCTCGCACACTCGACAACACCTCGTGGAGTTGCACCATACCCTTGAACTTCACCTCGAACTCTTTGTCGTTGTAGCGGCGAGGCTGCACCGTACCTCTCAACATCAGGAAGTAATCCTTGTAGAGGAATTTGCGGAAGTTCTCGTAGTCCTTGTCGAACAGGGTGAACTCGTGTGAGCCTGAGTAGTCCTCAATCACAAAACTACCGTATGGCTTCTGTGTGCGGGTCATACCATTGCGCACAGTAGTAATCACACCACCTGTCGTAAAGTCCTTACCGCCCATCTTCGCAAGATCGCCAAAGTCGGCTATCTGCGTGTTACACATATTGTTAATCACCAACTTGTAGTCATCCAGCGGGTGCGAGGAGATATACATACCAATCAACTCGTGCTCGGCATTGAGCGTTTCGAGTGTTGTCCACTCCTCCACCACGGGAGGCTCGGGGCGTTGCAGGTCAACCTGGTCGAAACCACCAAACAGACTCTGCTGCGAGTTGTTCTTCTCGCTCTGGTAGCGGCTACCGTAGCGCACAAGTTGGTCGAGGAAGGAGCTGCCCTCGCCCGCAGGGGCAATCAGCAATCGGCTGCGATGCATACCGCTCAACGAGTCGAAAGCACCCGAAATAGCCATATTCTCAATAACCTTACGGTTTACTGTGCCGTAGTTCACGCGCTCGAAGAAGTCGTACAAGTCCTTGAACTTGCCGCCCTCGTTGCGCTCGTTCACAATGCTTGTCACAGCGGCGTCGCCCACACCCTTAACACCAGCCAATCCGAAGCGGATATTACCCTCGGTATTGGGGATAAAGGTGTTGTAACTCTCATTTACATCTGGGCCCAAAACCCTGATGCCCATACGCTTGCACTCATCCATCTGGCCTACAATCTTATCCATCTTGGTCAGATTTCGACTCAGCACAGCCGCCATAAACTCACTCGGATAGTGGGCTTTAAGGTATGCTGTCTGGTAGGCAACGTAGGCGTAGCAGGTAGCGTGCGACTTGTTAAATGCGTACGACGCAAATGCCTCCCACTCAGTCCAAATCTTTTCACAGATAGCCTGGTCGTGGCCACGCTCCACAGCACCATCGATGAACTTGGGCTTCATCTTATCCAGCACCGCTTTCTGCTTCTTACCCATCGCTTTTCGCAGGGTGTCGGCCTCACCTCCAGTAAAGCCTGCCAACAACTGACTGAGCAACATCACCTGCTCCTGATATACGGTAATGCCATAGGTATCAGCCAGATACTTCTCCATCTCTGGGAACTCGTATGTAACAGGCTCCTGTCCGTGCTTACGGGCAATGAAGTTGGGAATCTTCTCCATTGGACCCGGTCGGTAGAGGGCGTTCATAGCAATAAGATCCTCCAAACGAGTGGGTTTCAGCGCACGAAGGTGCTTCTTCATACCCGGCGACTCGAACTGGAATACGCCTGTCGTAAGTCCCTGACTGAAAAGTTCGTATGTCTTTTTATCGTCAAGTGTTACGTTATCTATATCAATAACCTTGCCCGTTGTGTGTTTGATGTTGGCAAGTGCATCTTTAATAATCGAAAGGGTAGTCAGACCCAAGAAGTCCATCTTGATAAGTCCCACACTCTCAACGTGTTTGCCCTCAAACTGCACAACGTTCAGGTCGGCATCCTTTGCAACGGCTACGGGCGCAAACTTCTCAATATCATCCTGACCGATAATCACACCGCAAGCGTGAACACCCGTCTGACGCACCGAGCCTTCGAGTTTCTCAGCATTTGCGAGAGTCTTCTGCACAAGTTCGCTACCCTCCTTGCGCTCCTTGGCGAGTTCGGGTACCTCCTGATATACCCACTCAAAGGGACTTTGACCCTTGGCAGGAGCGAGCTTGTCGGGGACTAGTTTCGTCAGGCGGTTGCTCTCGGCAAGTGGCAAATCCTGCACTCGCGCCACATCCTTGATAGCGAGTTTGGGAGCCATAGTGCCGAAGGTAACAATCTGAGCCACACGCTTTTGTCCGTATTTTTTGACCACATAATCCAATACAAGTGCGCGACCATCCTCATCGAAGTCTACATCGACATCGGGGAGTGAGATACGGTCGGGGTTGAGGAATCGCTCGAACAGAAGGTCGTATGCGATAGGGTCGATATTGGTGATTCTCAGCGAGTAAGCAACTGCTGAGCCTGCTGCCGAGCCACGACCGGGGCCTACCGACACTCCCATCTCGCGGGCAGCGCGGATGTAGTCCCACACGATAAGGAAGTAGCCAGGGAAACCCATCCACTCGATAGTTCCCAACTCATACTCCAATCGCTCAATAATTTTCTCGTCGAGCGTCTCGCCCCATCTCTCGTGCGCACCCTTATAAGTAAGGTGGCGCAGATACATATACTGCTTGGCGACCATCAAGACCTTTTCCAGTCCACTATCGCCAACAACGGCCTGCTCCAACTCCTCGCCCGAGTAGGCCTCCATACGAGCCTTGACAGCCTCGTCTTTTATCTTCTTTAAGAAACTCTCTCTCAGCCTTGTATAGTCAATCTCCAAATCCTCGGGGATGGGGAAGTTAGGCATAAGAGGGTCGTGGTTGAGGGTGAACTCCTCGACCTTATTTGCAATCTCAATGGTGTTCGCCAGAGCCTCAGGGCAGTCGGCAAAGAGTTCTGCCATCTGCTCGGTGGTCTTGAAATACTCCTGACCCGAGTAGCGCATACGCTTCTCGTCATTGAGCAACTTGCCTGTATTCAGACAGATAAGGTGGTCGTGAGGCTCCGCATCATCAGCATCGGTGAAGTGGACATCGTTGGTGCAAACAACCTTGATACCCAACTTTTTCGACAATGCCATAAGGCCCTCATTTGCCTTAACCTGCTTAGGGTATGCACCCTGATCCCAGCCAGGCAGGGGCTTGAAGAGTTGCATCTCAAAGTAGTAGTCGTCGCCAAATAACTCCTTAAACCATCGCGCAACGCGCTCTGCCTCAACCATATCATCGTTGATAATGGCGCGAGGCACCTCACCAGCAATACAAGCCGAACAACAGATGATATCTTCGTGCAACTCGGTGAGCAACTCTGCATCAATACGGGCACGACCATCAAAATAGCCATCCGTAAAGCCGAGTGACACAAGTTTGATGAGGTTGTGATAGCCGCGCTCATTTTTAGCGAGCAACAGCAAGTGGTGACGACGCTCAGTAGCCTTCGACTTCTGGAATCGGTCCTTCACCATATAGACCTCGCAGCCGAAAATCGGCTTGATACCAGCCTTGGTAGCAGTGTCATAAAACTCCTTAGCACCGTACATATTGCCGTGGTCTGTCACGGCAAGTGCGGGCATACCATCAGCCTTCGCCTTGGCAACCAAGGAGGAGATGGAAGCAGCACCATCCAAAATCGAGTACTGCGTATGTACGTGTAAGTGAACGAATTGCGACATTGCTCCAAAAATAGTTTATCTGAAAACAAAATTAGGAAATATATTTGCATTTACAAGGATAAACAGTACCAACTTTTCAACAATTTTTTCTATATTTGTATAGGCTTCACTAATACCTTTTTGAGTTATGTTCAAACGTAATAAGAGTGAGGACCCACAACGACTCGTTGTCCTCCAAACATTCCAAGTTGCCGTCGATGCCGAGATGACCGCATCAATACTCCGCTCAGCAGGAATAGAGTGCCAAGTACTCGACGAAAATGTCTCAATGGTTATGCCCTACCTGAACAAGATTGTGCGACTCGTAGTGCGCGCTGAAGACGAAGAACGCGCACGCGAAGTACTCAACGCCCAATTTGTCGAGTAGTTTTTTTACCGTTTGTCTGTCGCTTTTTGTAATAAGCTTTGGATTTCGAGCCTTTTTGTA
>JAFNVE010000185.1 GCA_017379955.1 Tidjanibacter sp.
CTGGTGCAGAACAACATGATTCATCACACTACCCAGACAGTAGCGAGTGGTTTCGGGGTTTTTAAGAGCCAACTCCACAGCCTCCGAGATAGCCATACCGAGTGTTCCCGAGCAGTCGGGCTCCTCCGCCAAAACCGAGCGACCATACTCAGTCAGATTACTTGGCGAGGCCACAACCTCACCACCCCATACATTCATCAAAAGTTTACGATAGGGCTTTTGGTTATAACTCACCCTCACCATAAAAATCCGAGCCTTCTGGCCGAAGATATTTGTAGCGTGTGAGAGTGCCGTACCCCACTGACCTCCACCTGTTTCTGTGGTCAGATGAGTAATACCTTCGATATGGTTATAGTAGGCCTGAGGAATAGCAGTATTGGGCTTATGCGAGCCAACAGGCGACACGCTCTCGTTCTTAAAATAGATATGAGCGGGGGTGTCGAGGAGTCTCTCCAAGCCGTAAGCTCTGACCAGCGGAGTGCAACGCCACAGACGATAGATATCTCTTACACGCTCGGGAATCTCGATAAATTGCTCGGTCGATAACTCCTGCTCAGCAATAGCGCGAGCAAAGATATGGCTCAGTCCATCAACGGTTACGGGTTGGTGGCTCTGAGGGTCGAGCAGTGGGGCTGGCTTATTGGGCATATCGGCCACAACATTATACCACGCCTCGGGCATCTGTCTGTCGCTCAAAAGAAATTTCTTCTCGTTCATAGTTGCACTCAATTGAAAATTACTATATAAAAAAATGTCCGCTGCTTACTATCTGTAAACAACGGGCCAACACTAATACCAAAAAACTAACTACACAAAACCTCAAACGCTCATTGTTTACTAATTTGACAACGTGCGCCACCACCAATAGTTGTTATAGAGGTTATTATGCATAAAGTTTGCGTTATCTTTGAATAACGATTACAAATTTAGCAAACTCTCAGCAAAAAGCAAATTTTTATCCAATATTTTTTCATTACTACCTCCTAATCTCCTAACTTTGCCGAGAGCAAACCCTAACGAATATAAAAGATGGTTATTCCGATACTACTTATAACAATAGCAATTCTCGCTTCTGCATTTATGTACATTTGGCGCAAAGAGATATGCCACAAAAGCCCCACTGCCAAAAATGTATATAAATGTTTTGCGTGGTTTCTGCCCGGAGTGATAATTGCCTACATACTCTTCGGCCTTATCCACAAAGGCCCTATGCCACATTGGTTTAACGCCGCACTTGCAATCTATATTCTTCTGTTTTTGCTCACCTCAGTTTGGGTGGTAGCCATTGCTCTTGGGATTTGGTTTGATGCAGGTAACGGCCGAAAGGTTTGGCGAACTATTGCAATTGTGATATGCTCCGTTGTTACTCTGACCGTTCTATACGGCTCACTTTGGGAGCGCAAGCAGTTGGTGGTTAAGAGGGTGGAACTCAACTACACCAACCTGCCAGAGAGTTTCGATGGGGTAACAATTGCGCTATTCTCAGATGTACATCTCTCGTCGATGTATGGAAGTCATCGTATGGTCGCGAAGATGGTCGACACGATAAACTCCTTAAATGCCGATATAGCGGTATTTGCGGGCGACCTTGTCACAGGCACTACCGAGGAGCTGACTCCTGAGTTTGCAGACCTGCTCGGCTCTATCCGTGCGCGCTACGGTACGTTCTCAGTGCTTGGCAATCACGATATGGGTATCTATGGCGACACACTGCGAGTGCCACGCGCTACTGCCATCAGCGAACTGACAGAGAAACAACACCAGATGGGGTGGCGTTTATTGCGCAATGAATATCGACTGTTGACCGCCACAAGTGGCGAGCAGATTGCCATTGTGGGCGTTGACTACCCCGAGGAGATACTCGAACACAGCCACCGCTCAACCACTCTTGCCGAGAATTATGACGGAGTTTTCTCCACACTCCCCGACTCACTCTTTCGCATCACCATTGCTCACGCACCGCAGATGTGGGACGGACTGAGGGAATTGGCACGTCAGGATCTGACCCTCTCGGGCCACGTTCACTCTATGCAGATGAAACTTTTCGGCACCTCCCCCGCCAGACTATTCTACAAGCGTTGGAGTGGCCTCTACGAGGAGAACGGCGAACGCCTCTACATAACTGACGGCATTGGCAGCGTGGTAATCCCCGCCCGCATCGGTGCCCCACCCGAACTAACACTCATAACACTGAGAAGCGAAAAATAGTTGCGTAATAGCAATAATTAACATTTTTGCACTATCTTTGCACACACTTTCCGTCACTGCGTTAGTGATTGACCCCATAAAGGGGCCGACCGGTTTTGACAGCAGGGACAGTTGGGAGGTAAGCACGTCGAGCGTTGGATGGAGGCTCGTTAAACTGAATGTCCAAAAAATTAATTGGCAATAATAGCTACGCACTCGCTGCTTAATTTTCAAGGAAAATTAGCTTAATTTCTGCGCCCAAGGCTGGTGCGGAAACGAGTATCCCGCCTTTGACACCCGCCTTTTGTGTCGCTGGCAACGGGGTATCATCTATTTAAGGCTCGCCCGACGGAGTGTCTTGGCCCGAGGGTTAGAACTTAAAGACTGGGACTGATGTTTGGTTGCCGCCTACCGTGCGTCAGGAGAAGGATTAAAGGTTGGCTAAGCGTGTAGAAAGCCTTTGGGCTGCCTGTTTGGACGAGGGTTCGATTCCCTCCGGCTCCACAAACAAAGAGAGGAACTCGTCGAGTTCCTCTCTTTGTTTGTGGAGTATATTGCTCATATGAGCAATATACTCAAAGTATTCGATCACCCCTCCTCTATCCTCCCCTAACCGTAGGGGAGGAAGCTCGGGTAATAACAATATCATTTCAGGAGAAGGCTTTGCCTTTCGATTCCCTCCGGCTTCACAAATAAATAAAGGAACTCCTACGGGATAGGTCTTTTAATTTTTAACTGATTGA
>JAFNVE010000186.1 GCA_017379955.1 Tidjanibacter sp.
CTACACTCCCACTCCTCACGCTGACTGCCACCTCGACACCTGCCTGCTTCGCAGGCATTTCCAAGCCTGACCCACCCCCAAGCCCCCGCCGAGAAGGCGGTGAGAGATTTGGCGTAGTCAAGGTAAAATAGCCTAACGACTCTACTCAGCCTTGCGACACCTGCCTGCTTCGCAGGCAATTGCAGGTCTGACCCACCCCCAAGTCCCCGCCTCGGCGGGGGATGTGTCCTCGGCAGAGCCGAGGCAAAAAAGCGGGCACTACCGTTTGTGGATTTCGGAAGTTGCGGACACGACCGACTGATATGATAGGGAATTTAAGGAGTTTAAAGAACTTAGGGAGAGTAGGGATAATCCTTAAACTCACTAAACTCCCACTATTCCCATAATTCCCATAATTCCTATAATTCCTATTACTCCTATCCGCCCTACCCGCCCTACAAAAAAACTGAGAGTGGTTCGATACCACTCTCAGTTTTAACTCATTTTGAATCTTTAATTTTGAATTTTGAATTCTAACTTACTGCCGAAACGATAGCCTCAACTATCTCCACATCGGATAGATTATCGCACTCGATAACTATATCGGCAGCCATATAATACTCCTCTCTCTGAGGCAGCAAATCACAAATATACTTCAACAACTCCTCGTCGTTCATACCCGCAATTTTGGGTCTGCGAGCACGACCACGACCGAGTCTTGAAACCAATTTTTCGGGGGACAATCTAAGATAAACACTCTTGCCCTTACTCTGCATAACTTGAAGATTGTCAGCATAGCACGGCAGTCCACCACCCGTAGCAACCACCACCCTGCCACCATCGGGCAACGAGCATAGCATATCCCTCTCGCGGAGGCGAAAGCCCTCCTCGCCCTCGTAGGCAAAAATCTCCCCAATAGTCACCCCCGTATCACTCTCGATAGCCTTGTCGGTGTCGAAGAAATCACACCCCAGACGAGCGGCAAGTTTGCGCCCGAGGCTACTCTTGCCACACCCCATAAAGCCTATCAGAAAGAGTGTCATAAGGCTAACCGAAGAGGTTTAATTGAGTACTCTCGTCATTACGGCTACCATCATCCTCCGAGGGGCGTTCGATGATAAGTTCAACCTCTTCCTTAGCGGGTGCGGGAGCCACAGTCGGCTTGCTCTTAGGCGCGGGTTTCTCCTCTGGGATAGCCTCAGCAGCAGGCGCAGCATCCACTGCTGGCTCTACAACCTGCTCAACAATTGCCTCATTTACAACATCTTCCGCATCCTCATCCTCTGGCACGGGAGGTAACTCAGGCTCAATAAATTTAACCGATGCAACCTCGTAGGTTGTCAGTCGTTTACCCTTAGCCTTACGGCTCTTGACAGCCACAAAACTATCGACATCGAACTGCTCGGCGGGTCGACCGGCATTTTTGCCACCATAGGTAATCTCCACCTTACAGCCAGCCACCTTAGTCAGGCAGACGCTACGCGACTTACGATTCTCCTCGTCCACATAGCAAGCGGGGCGGTCGCTGAGTTCGGGAGTGAAGCGTTTGAGGTAGTAGTACTTCTGCGCATCGTCCCAATAGACCACACTCAGCACCTGTTCGGGGTCGTACTTCTCCACCCAGGTAGTATCTTCGGGGAAGTGGTGACCCACTTCGTAACCGGTTGTATAATAGCAATCTGAGGAGGTATAAACTATAATCTTGTCTGCACCCTCGAACTGACCGAGCAATCTACCACGGCCATCGTTATTGAGTTTCAGCACATCCGAGTCAAACCAAACATCCACGCCAGCCAAAGTCGACACACCCTGCTCCTTCAAGACAATCTTGTGAATCGGGTAGCGCGAGAAGAGGTTACCCTGCGAGGAGCGACCCTTAATCAGCAACTGGCTGAAATCGAGTTCGGCAATCGACTTTTTGAGCCTTGCACGCTGACGGAAGAATACCTTCAAGGTCTCCGCCTCGCCATTGGGGTTGACACTCATATAGAGAATCTTGCTCTTGGGTGTGCCCTTGGTGAGGTTGTACTCCTTGTCGCGGGTGATGCTTGTAATTGCGCAACGCTTCATAAAGATTGCGCCCTTATCGCCATCGCGGTACAAGACATTATAGATTGTGCGCTCGTCATTGCGCTTAAATACACCAATATGGATAATATCGGGAGCAAAGAAGTCCTTGTCGGCCACCTTCTTAATAATATAGCGACCATCGCGGGTGATAAGGATAACATCGTCCAGATCGGAGCAGTCACAAACATATTCCTCCTTCTTCATAGCAGCACCAATACCAAAGAAACCGCCCACCCTATCTACATACAACTTCGAGTTTGCAAGTGCCACCTTTGCCACCTCAATAGTATCGAACTGGCGCAACTCGGTGCGACGCTCACGACCCTTACCGTAACGCTTCTTGATTGATTTGTAGTAGTTTATGGTATAGGTTGTGAGGTGGTCGAGGTTGTATTTAACCTCTGCCTCTTCAGCCTCGATAGCCTTAATCTGCTGGTCGGTCTTCTCTGCATCGTAGCGAGTGATGCGGATAAACTTCAAGTCGGTCAGGTGGATGACATCCTCCAACACCACAGGCTCACGCAACAACTTCTTGAAGGGTTCGAGTGCCTTATCCACAGCCTCGTATGCCTCCTCGCGAGAGGTGCAACCCTCCATCACCTGATATATCTTGTTCTCAATAAAAATTCGCTCCAACGAGCAGGTGTGCCACTCCTTGGCAAGTTCAGCCAGACGAATCTCCAACTCTCTACCCAACAGCCACTTAGTACGCTCGGCACTACGGCGCAGAATCTCGCTCACACCAATAAAGCAGGGCTTCTCGTCGCAGATAACACAAGCATTGGGCGAGATACTAACCTCGCAATCGGTAAAGGCATAGAGTGCATCAATAGTCTTGTCTGCCGACTCATCGCCCGCCACCTGGACTACCAACTCAACATTTTGGGCGGTATTATCGCCAACGTGACGAATCTTAATCTTACCTCTTTCGTTTGCCTTAATAATCGACTCCGCGATACTCTCAGTGGTTGTGCCAAAGGGTATCTCGCTGATTACCAAAGTACGCTTGTCGCTCTTGGTAATCTTGGCACGCACCTTCACAGCACCACCGCGCAGACCATCATTATATCGGCTCACATCCGCAAGACCACCTGTCGGGAAGTCGGGATAGAGTTCAAAACTCTCGCCTTTCAGATGAGCAATTGCCGCATCGATAAGTTCGTTGAAGTTGTGAGGGAGAATCTTCGAAGCAAGACCCACAGCAATACCCTCAACACCCTGAGCAAGCAGCAAAGGAAACTTAACAGGCAGTGTAACAGGCTCATTATTACGACCATCGTACGAGAGCATCCACTCAGTAGTCTTGGGGTTGAAGACAACCTCCATAGCAAACTTGGTGAGTCGTGCCTCGATATAACGGGGAGCAGCAGCACCATCGCCGGTAAAGATATTACCCCAGTTACCCTGACAGTCAATCAGCAGATCCTTCTGTCCGAGTTGCACAAGTGCATCGCCAATCGAGGCGTCACCGTGTGGATGGAAGTGCATAGTGTCACCCACAATAGCCGCCACCTTATTATATCGACCATCCTCAGCCTTGCGCATCGAGTGGAGAATACGCCTCTGCACGGGTTTCAGACCATCCTCAATATGGGGCACAGCACGCTCCAGGATAACATACGAGGCGTAGTCCAGGAACCATTCCTTGTACATACCCGTCAGTCGCTTGCGTGAGGTATGTTCGTCGAGCAACTTATCATATTTGCTGCTGCGCACACCCTCCTCGGCAGGGGCATCTACATCCTCCACCTCGGCACTCTGAGCCACCTCATCGGTAGCCTCGGGCTCCAAATAATTTTTCTCTATATCGCTCATACTCTGTAATTTCTTTCGGTTTGGGGGTGATTAAATCAAATCCTCAACATAGTCCGCCTCAATACGGAGGTTGTCAACAATAAAGCCCTGACGCTCCATAGTATTCTTACCCATATAGAACTCCAACATATCGCTTATTGGGTCGTCCTTGGTAAGACGCACGGGCTCCAATCGTATATTCTCACCGATAAACTCACGGAACTCCTCCTTCGAAATCTCACCCAGACCTTTGAATCGGGTAATCTCGGCACTTGCACCCAACTTGCTCATCGCTTTCTGCTTCTCCTCCTCGTTGTAGCAATAGATTGTCTGCTTCTTGTTACGCACACGGAAGAGAGGGGTCTGCAACACAAAGAGGTGGTTCTGACGAATCACATCGGGGAAGAATTGAAGGAAGAAGGTGAGCATCAACAATCGGATGTGCATACCGTCGACATCGGCATCAGTTGCAATCACAATCTTGTTATATCTCAGATTCTCAATATCTTCCTCAATATTCAGCGCAGCCTGCAAGCGGTTGAACTCCACATTCTCATAGACCAACTTCTTGGTCAGTC
>JAFNVE010000187.1 GCA_017379955.1 Tidjanibacter sp.
CCCTGCTCAGCTACCCACTCGTGTTTCTTGTCGTCGAAGAAACTCAGAGCCTCAGCGTCAATCACAAACGATACCTCCTTGGTCTGACCGGGCTCCAACTCAACCTTTGCAAAGCCCTTCAACTCCTTCTCGGGACGCATTACGCTTGCCTCCTTGTCAGCAATGTAGAGCTGAACAACCTCCTTACCTGCACGCTTACCGGTGTTGGTAACGGGGATGGTAACGGTTACGCTGCCTTTCTTGTTCATCGAGGTCTTGTCGATGGTTGCCTCACCATACTCGAAGGTGGTGTACGACAAACCGTGACCAAATGCGAAGAGGGGAGCAACATCCTTAGCGTCGTTCCAGCGGTAGCCTACCAAAAGACCCTCGCCATAGACAACCTCGCCACGACCACCAAACTCGCCCATCGAGTGAGCACCGGTGTCGGTCAGCTTAACGGGGAAGGTGAAGGGGAGCTTACCCGAGGGGTTAACGTCGCCCATCAGCACCGAAGCGAGTGCATTACCAGCCTCCGAGCCGAGGAACCAACCCTGAACGATAGCGGGAACGCTCTCTACCCAAGGCATTGCAACAGCGTTACCCGAGATATTTACGAATACCAAATTATCGGTAGCCTCTGCCAGAGCAGCCATCAGACGATCCTGAGCGTAGGGCAACTCCAAGCCATAGCGGTCGCTATCCTCGCAGTCCTGGTGCGAAGCCTTGTTCAGACCACCGAACACCAACACTACATCTGCACGGCGAGCAGCCTCAACAGCCTCAGCGATGAGTACCTCCTCGCTACGGTTGTCAACCAGATTCTGGCCGCTGTCCACACCGTTGTAACTTGTGTTTACATCGCCCACATAACCACGAGCGTAGATAATCTCAGCCTTGTCGCCAACACGGTTCTTCAAACCATCCAGGGGCGAAACCTCATTGGCAACCTTCAACGACGAACTACCACCACCCACGGTCATAGCCTTGATAGCGTTCTCGCCAATCACAGCGATAGTCTTGGTCTTGCTAAGGTCGATGGGGAGTACATTGTTCTCGTTCTTGAGCAGTACAACACCCTCCTCGCCGATAGTGCGGCTGGCAGCAACGTGCTCATCCGATACGAGCGAGCCGAAGGGCTTGTCGGTGTTCATCGAGGTACGATACATCAGGCGCAATACGCGGCGTACCTTCTCGTCGAGCTCCTTGGTGGTGAACTCGCCACTCTCGATAAGTTTCTTGTAGGGGTCTGCCAAATAGTAAGCATCATAGCCATTGGTAGCACCCATAGTCAGACCGTCGGTCCAGGTACCGAACTCGAGGTCCAGACCATTGGTGATAGCCTGGCGGGTGTTGTGAGTGCCGCCCCAGTCGGAGATAACAACACCGTCGAAGCCCCACTCACCTTTCAAAATCTGGTTGAGGAGCAAGTCGTTGTGGCAAGCCTGCTGGCCACGGAAATTGTTATAAGCACCCATAATAGCCCAAGCACCACCCTCGGTAACGGCAGCCTTGAAGGCGGGAAGATAAATCTCATACAGAGTACGGTCGTCGAGCACGGGCGACATAGTGTGGCGGTGCGACTCCTGGTTGTTGAGTGCGTAGTGCTTTACGCAGGCAGCAACACCATTGCTCTGCACACCCTGAACGTAGGGGACAACCATACGCGAGGCGAGGAAGGGATCCTCACCCATATACTCGAAGTTACGACCATTGAGGGGGCTACGGTAGATGTTTACACCAGGGCCGAGCAGCACATCCTTCTCACGATAGCGTGCCTCCTCGCCGATGCTCTTACCATAGAGAGCCGACATATCGGTATTCCAGGTAGCAGCAAGTGCGGTCAGTGCGGGGAAGGCTACACAGTAGTCGTTGGTCCAGCCAGCCTGCTCCCACTCATCCCACAATACCTCGGGACGGATACCATGAGGGCCGTCGGTAGTCCACAACTCGGGGATACCCAAACGGGGTACACCTGCCGAGGAGAACTTACTCTGAGCGTGAATAATTGCAATCTTCTCGTCGAGAGTCATACGCGACATAGCGTCGTCGATACGAGCCTCAACCTCAACTTCGGGGTTGAGATAGTCGGGGAGGTCAGCGGTCTTCTTCTGTCCGCCACCACACGCTGCCAAGAGAGCAACAGCGCCAACTACAAACATTTTGTTAAAAAATCTTTTCATTTGTTTAAGGTGTTATTTTTAGTTAAAAAAAATTCGTACCTTTAAAAAAAATAATTAGTCTGGCAAATATAACCATTTCCCCAACATTTTTAAATGTTTTACCTCTTTTCTTATATTTTAAATGTATATTTGCTATGAGTAGTGAGTTTTTTGGGCTCACCGACCTTATAGTTAGCAAGAGAGAAATAATGCTCAAAATACTGCTGGGAATATCGATTGTGTTGCAACTTTTTGCAGCATTGGCGGCCGTTAGTCTTATCCGTCGCACAAAGTACAATGTGGCGTGGATATTTTTTACGGTGGCACTCAGTGTGCTGTGTTTCATCCGATTAACACAGTTGCTTCCGCTGTGGGGTGGTGCTGAGTGGCAACTACCGCCCAACTTTATAGCGTGGCTGGGTGTTCTAGTGTCGTTCTTCTTTGCAGTGGGTGTGATATTCGTGCGCGAGATTTTTAACTATATCGACCAACTCGAAAAACAACGCATCCTCACCGAGCGACGCATCCTCACCACGGTACTGCAAACCGAGGAGAAGGAGCGTCAACGACTCGCCAAGGAGTTGCACGATGGACTTGGGCCCCTGCTCTCTACGGCTAAGATGTCGCTCTCTGCACTCGCTAAGGAGGCTACCGAGGAGAATAGCGAGCTGTTCGGCAATACGATAGCGATGATTGACGAGGCGGTAAGTTCGGTGCGCGAGATATCGAACAATCTATCGCCC
Source organism: Tidjanibacter sp. (assembly GCA_017379955.1). Taxonomy (GTDB): domain Bacteria; phylum Bacteroidota; class Bacteroidia; order Bacteroidales; family Rikenellaceae; genus Tidjanibacter. The sequence goes on from JAFNVE010000187.1 coordinate 2,885, forward strand.
CACACCCTGCAACATTTTGGTCTGGCAAAGGCGGTGCGAGGCTTCCTGAATAAAATACCCAAATCGCCACAAGGCGTTGATATAGAGTATAAAACAAATCTCACGACCGAGCGTTTTGACGACGAGGTGGAGGTTATCCTATACCGCGTGGTGTGCGAGTTGGTGAACAACAGTATGCGCCACTCGGGGTGCTCGAAGATTGTCGTGTCGCTGGCTAAGAGTGGCCCGCAACTCACCCTCAGATATGCAGACAACGGGGTGGGGTTTGATGTTGAAAAGGCCTTGAACAAGGGTATGGGATTGTCCAATATCTACTCGCGCATCAGGTCGCTCAAAGGTGATATTGAGATGGTGAGCGCGAACGGCAAGGGCGTAAAGGTGAATATTAAGGTAAATGTGTAGAGCTATGGATAGAGAAGTTTGCAGAGTGTTGCTGGCCGATGACCATCGCCTATTCCGTGAGGGTTTGCGCGGACTGCTCTCGGTGCAGAGTGGTATCGAGGTGGTCGGCGTGGCGGCTGATGGCGCGGAGTTGGTGTCGCTCACCGAGAGTGTGGAGTATGATGTGGCACTGATAGATATCGAGATGCCGGTGATGAACGGCTTGGAGGCGGCAGAGAAGATTCTCACCGCTCACCCCGAGGCACGCCTTGTGGCACTCACTATGCATAACGACGAGGCCTACTACTATCGTATGGTAGAGTTGGGCGTGAAGGGCTTCCTGCTCAAAAACTCCGATATCGACGAGGTGGTGAGTGCGGTGCGCGAGGTGTGTGCGGGTGGCAGTTACTTCTCGCAGGAACTCCTCGACTCGCTGGTGAGCAACCTCAAAGAGTCGCAGGTGGAGGCCGAACCACTCCTCTCGGAGCGAGAGATGGAGGTGCTGCCACTCATCTGCCAAGGGCTTTCAAATCAGGAGATTGCCGACAAACTCTTCATCAGCAAACGCACCGTGGATAACCATCGAGCCAACATCCTGGAAAAATCGGGCTGCAAGAACACTGCCGGTATGGTCGTCTGGGCGATAAAGAATGGATTGGTGGAGTTGGAGTGAGTTTGCAAATGTAAATTCAAAATTCAAGATTCAAAATTCAAAATTAGTAAAAGCAGAGAGTGGTGCTATACCACTCTCTGCTTTGTTGGATAGGGCGGATAGGAGTTATAGGAGTAATAGGAACTATGGGAATTATGGGAGATTAAGGAGATTAAAGAGTTTAAGGAATATCTCTAAGTTCCCTACACTCCCTAAATTCCCTAATCTCCCTAATATCCTTCATCTTTCTCCTATTATTCCTATAATTACTATTACCCCTACCCGTCCTACTGCAAACAACGGTCGTGCCCGCAAC
>JAFNVE010000188.1 GCA_017379955.1 Tidjanibacter sp.
AGAGCAGAGGCTGCTTGCAGACTATGCCGAGCGGGAGCAACGAAAAGACTGCGAAGCAGGATTAATTATGGGAGTTTAAGGAGTTTAGAGAATTTAGGGAGATTAGGGAAAACCAATTAGACTCTTTGTGTAGCAATTGGGTTTTTCGGGTTTAGGGATTACCCTCGTAGAGGGTACAAATAAAAGAGAGATATGGGGCTGCCGAATTTATTCGAGCAGAACATATCTCTCTTTTATTTGTAATATCTGTAAGGATATCTCTAAATCCGCAAACTAAATAGTACAAAAGTTTTTTGGTGCCGCTTTTTTACAAAAAAGGGGCAAAATGCTTTTCATAAAAAGCGACAGAACAAAAAGCGGGGGTATAGAAGAGTTTTCACAATTACTTAACATTAAATTATTAACTTTGTAGGGTAGAATATGAAAGTTATGAGTAGAAAGAGTAATACAGGCGCCGCAAAGGGTGGTGCCAAGAGCAAGCAGACTAAGAAGCAGAAGCCGCGTAACGACCGTGCTGCGCTTATCATGGAGCAGTTCCGTGCATTTCCGGGTCGTAAGTTCAGCCTCAAGACTCTCGCTTCGCAGAGCGGTGGTAATGACCGTGAGGGGCGTGTGCGCACCTTTGAGATTGTCCACTCGATGGTTGCTGAGGGCGTTGTCGAGGAGCCGAGCAAGGGCAAGTTCCGCCTTGCTGCGTCGCACCTCCCCGCTTTTGAGGGCAAGGTCGATATGCTCCCCTCGGGCGATTGCTATGTTATGGTGGAGGGGCTGGATAAGGATATCTTCATCTCGCGTCGCCGCACCCATAGAGCGTTGGAGGGCGATATTGTGAAGGTGGTGATTACTAACCGTCGTGGCAGTGGTGACCCCGAGGGCGAGATTGTTGAGATTTTGGCGCGTAACCCGCGCAACTATGTGGGCACCGTGGAGCTTACCCGCAGCCACGCTTTTGTGCGTGTTGACTCGCGCAAGGTGCCCGTTGATATCTTCATCCCCACCCTTCCGGCAGGTCTGCGCACCGGCGAGAAGGTGGTGGTTCATATTGAGGGCTGGGCCGACGATGTGCGCAACCCCGAGGGCAGGATTGTTGACTCGCTTGGTATGACGGGCGATAACGATACCGAGATGCACGCGATACTTGCCGAGTACGACCTCCCCTATCGCTTCCCCGAGAAGGTCAATAAGGCTGCTGAAAAGATTAGCGATAAGATTACCGATAAGGACTACGCCGAGCGCCGAGATATGCGCGAGGTGACTACATTTACTATCGACCCTGCCGATGCTAAGGATTTCGATGACGCATTGTCTATCAGAGAGTTGGAGGATGGCAAATGGGAGATTGGCGTTCATATTGCCGATGTCACCCACTATGTTCGCGAGGGCTCCATCATCGAGGAGGAGGCGCGAGAGAGAGCCACTTCGGTCTATCTCGTTGACCGCACGGTGCCTATGCTGCCCGAACGATTGTCTAATGGCTTGTGCTCGCTCCGACCTAATGAGGAGAAACTCGCCTTTTCGGCAATCTTCGAGATGGATAGCGAGCTGAATATCACCAGCGAGTGGTTTGGTCGCACGGTGATACTCTCCGACCGCCGCTTCACCTACGAGGAGGCGCAGAAGGTCATCGAGACCGGCAAGGGCGACCTTGCAGATGAGATACTGACACTCAACACCTTAGCCCAGAAGATGCGCAAGCAGCGTTTCTCGGCAGGTGCTGTGGCCTTTGACCGCGAGGAGGCCAAGTTCCACCTCGACGAGCAGGGCAAACCTCTGGGCGTATACTTCAAGGTGCAGAAGGAGGCCAACCAGCTTATTGAGGAGTTTATGCTGCTCGCTAACCGCAAGGTGGCAGAGTTCGTGGGCCGCAAGCGCAGTAGCAATGCACCCACCCGCACTTTTGTATATCGAATCCACGACAAACCCGACCAGGAGAAACTTATGCGACTTGGCCGCTTTGTCACTAAGTTCGGTTACACCTTCAATACCAATCAGTTGACAGGCCACAATGTAGCCAAGCGCATCAACAAACTGATGGGCGAGATTAAGGGCAAGAGCGAGGAGAACCTCCTCTCGACCCTCGCCATCCGCACAATGGCCAAGGCGACCTACTCGACCGATAATATCGGTCACTACGGCCTTGCCTTCCCCTACTATACTCACTTCACCTCACCCATCCGTCGCTACCCCGATATGATGGTACATCGCCTGCTGGCGACCTACCTTGCGGGCAACGGCTCGGTGGATAAGGCGGTGATTGAGGAGTTGTGCGAGCACTCGTCGGATATGGAGGTGAGGGCTGCCGATGCCGAGCGCGCCTCGGTGAAGTACAAGATGGTGGAGTTTATGGCCGACAAGATTGACTGCGAGTTCGATGGCGCAATCTCGGGCGTGACCGAGTGGGGCATCTATGTTGAGCTTGACGACACCCATATCGAGGGTATGGTATCGCTGAGGGATATGACTGATGACTACTATATGTTCGACGAGGAGGAGTATGCCGTTGTCGGCAACCGTACGGGTCGCACGCTGACTCTGGGCGACAGGGTGAGAATTGCGGTGCGCAGGGCTGACCTCTCGCGCAAGCAGCTTGACTTCGACCTGGTGGGCACTATCGACTTCCAGACGGGCGAACTCTATCGAATTGAGGCTTAAAGAGTAGCACTAACAGATAACGAGGGCAGGGTCTGACAGACTCTGCCCTCTCACTTTTCTACCGATTTGGGCAAAAAAGAGTCTTTTATTCCCGAAAATTGATAGAAAGAGTAAAAAGTATAACAAAAAATGATGATATTTGTACTCTATTAAAAGGTTAAGAGATGACTATAATTCAGTTGGAGTATCTGTTGGCGATTGTCAATTGTGGCAGTTTTTCGCAGGCATCGGAGCGTTGCTTTGTAACCCAGCCTTCGCTCAGTATGCAGATTAAGAATCTGGAAGAGGAGTTGGGCATTATGTTGCTCGACCGCACCAAGAAGCCCATCGTTCCCACTCAGGCAGGCGAGATTGTGGTGGAGCGTGCGCGTGAAGCACTGCTTGCCTACGACCGTATCAAGGAGAGTGTGGCGGAGTTGCAGGGCAGTGTTGATGGCCACCTGCGCCTCGGTGTGATACCCACCATTGCGCCCTATCTGCTCCCCCGATTCCTCAGCACCTTTGCCGAGAAGTACCCGAAAGTGGAGTTGGAAATCAGGGAGTTAACCACTCCTCAGATTATTGAGGCTATGCGCCACGACGAGATTGATGCAGCACTGCTGGCCGGTGGTACCTGCCCCGAGGATATCACCGAACAGGAGTTGTTCAGCGACCGATTCTATGTCTATGCCTCGCCCCTTCACCCCCTCTATGAGCGCAGCAACGTGAGGATTGAGGATATCGACCAGCGCGACCTGCTCCTGCTCTCGGACGGCCACTGCTTGAAGGATCAGATATTGGAACTCTGCGGCACAACACGCCGTAGTGCACCCTATTTCTTCGAGAGCGGCTCGCTGGAAACACTGATGAGGGTTGTCGATATCTCGCCCGCAATTACCATTGTGCCCGAGATGGCCGTTGAGTATATCCCCGCCGAGCGTCGCGACCGCATCAAGACTCTCGCCAAGGGTGCCACCTCGCGCAAAATTGCCATTGCCGTAAGACGCACCTACGCTAAGAGTTCGATAGTCAATGCTTTACGCGAAGTGATTCTCTCAACTGCCCCTGCGGTGAACGCACTATAATGGAGAGATATTTGTATATATAATAGGTATCGCATAGGTAAATTGGGAAAAACCAACCAAATGTTGTACCTTTGTATGTTTTTCGCCCCGCACACAAGGCGCACGAAGAACAAGAGAACAAAAATAGAAACAGACAATAGAAAAATAGATGGAACAAAACTTGGTAGAAACAATCGTATCGGCAATTGCCGACAAGAAAGGTAAGAATATCGTATCGCTCGACCTCACCGGCTTTGAGGGTGCAATCAGCGACCACTTCGTAATCTGTCACGCCACCTCGACCACTCAGGTTGCGGCTATCGCTGACGGCATTGAGGAGAAGGTGTTTGAGGTACACAAGGAGTGGCCTCGCCGCATCGAGGGTATGAATAACGCCGTATGGGTAGCGGTCGACTATATCGAGGTGATGGTGCACATCTTCCTCGACGAGATGCGCGACTACTACAAACTCGAGCAGCTCTGGGCAGATGCCCCCGCAACCCGCTACGAGAGTGAGGAGTAATTTTTTACACAAATAAAGCAATGAACGAAAACAAAAATATCAACAATAACAAGCAAAATCCCCAGAGGCCTCAGGGTCGCCCCCCTATGAAGCAACCGAGCCGTAGTTGGTATTGGATCTATGTTGCCGTGCTGACTGCGATTTTCGCAATCTCGATTTTCGGCTCCAAGGAGCAGATTATCCCCACCCACTGGAACGCTGTGGAGCAGATGATTGGCTCGGGCAGTGTGGAGAAGATTGTGGTTGTCAACAAGGATGTGGCAGAGGTGCACCTCACCAAAGAGGCTGTGGAGGAGTTGCGCTCGCACGAGGAGTACAAATATCTCCCCCGTACCGGTGCGCAGTATAAGTTCAATATCGGCTCTGTCGACACCTTCCGCGAAGACCTCGACAAGGCGCAGGAGGCGTACAACACTGTTATCCCCCTCACCTACGAGACCCGCCGCAACCCCTGGGCGGACTTCTTTACGGGAGTCTTCCCCTACTTGCTGATGATTGGTTTCCTCTTCTTTATGATGCGTGGTATTTCGCGTGGTGCAGGAGGCGGAGGCGGCCAGAACGGTGTCTTCAATGTGGGTAAGGCAAAGGCTCAGGTATTCGATAAGGATAGTCAGAACAAGGTGACTTTCAAGGACGTAGCAGGTTTGGCAGAGGCTAAGGTGGAGATTATGGAGATTGTCGATTTCCTCCGCAAACCCGAGAAGTACAAGGAGCTTGGCGGTAAGATTCCCAAAGGCGCGCTCCTGGTAGGCCCTCCCGGAACGGGTAAGACCCTGCTGGCAAAGGCGGTAGCGGGCGAGGCAAATGTGCCTTTCTTCTCGATTAGCGGCTCCGACTTTGTGGAGATGTTTGTTGGCGTGGGTGCTTCGCGAGTGAGGGACCTCTTCCAGCAGGCAAAGGCTAAGGCTCCCTGTATTGTCTTTATTGACGAGATTGACGCTATCGGTCGTGCGCGTGGCAAGAACACCGGTTTCTCGGGCAATGACGAGCGCGAAAACACTCTGAACCAGTTGCTTACCGAGATGGATGGCTTTGGTACCAACTCGGGTGTCATAGTACTTGCAGCGACCAACCGTGCCGATATTCTCGATAAGGCCTTGATGCGTGCAGGTCGTTTCGACCGTCAGATTGATGTTGGTTTGCCCGAACTTTTGGAGCGTGAGGAGATTTTCAATGTTCACCTCAAACCGCTCAAACTCGCCCCCGGTCTGGACCGCACCTTCCTTGCAAAGCAGACCCCCGGTTTCTCGGGCGCAGATATTGCCAATGTCTGCAACGAGGCGGCACTCATCGCAGCTCGTCACGACAAACCATATATTGAGAAGGAGGACTTTGTGGCTGCTGTCGACAGAATTATCGGCGGCTTGGAGAAGCGCAACAAGATAATCACCCCCGAGGAGCGTCGCACCATTGCCTATCACGAGGCGGGTCACGCTGGCGTTAGCTGGGTGCTCGAACACGCAAGTCCGCTGATTAAGGTAACCATTATCCCTCGCGGAAAGGCACTCGGTGCAGCGTGGTATCTCCCCGAGGAGCGACAGATTACCACTCGCGAGCAACTCTTGGAGGAGATGGCTGCTACCCTGGCAGGTCGCGTATCGGAGCAGTTCCACTTCGGCACAATCTCCACAGGCGCACTCAACGACTTGGAGCGCGTCACCAAGCAGGCATACTCGATGGTGGCATACCTCGGTATGAGCGACAAGGTGGGTAACCTGAGTTACTACGACTCGACAGGTCAGAGCGATATGGCATTTACCAAGCCATATAGCGAGCAGACTGCCCAGCAGATTGACAAGGAGGTGCGCGAGCTGATTGACGGTGCGTACGCATTGGCCGAGAAGACTATCAAGAAATATAGCAAGCAGATTGCAGAACTTGCTGAGTTGCTGCTCGAAAAGGAGGTTGTATTCTCCGACGACGTGGAGCGCATCTTCGGCAAGCGCATCAAGGATATCAAACGCGAGCAGGCTGAGGCCGAGAAGAAAGCACAACAGGCTGAGGCTGAGCAGAGTGCAGAGCCTGCAACCGAGCAGCAGGAGAGCGTAGTATCCTACAACCTCACCTCGTCGGAGAGCGAGGCAGAGGCTAAGAACACCGAACAAAGCAACGAATAAAAACCCGCAAAAAGGAGAATTATGAGCCAGAAAGGAGAAGCCCCAAAGAAGAGAAACGAATTTATCACCCGCACCCTCAGTGGCGCAGTGCTGCTGGCGGTAGTGCTTGGCTGCCTGATGTTTGGCAAAGCAACCTTCTTGTTGCTCCTGCTCATCATCGGTCTTGGCTCGCAGGTAGAGTTCCTCGGCATCAGCCGTCAGGCGGGTGTTGAGCCGAGCCGTCTGTTGCCGTTGGCGATTGGCGCAATGGTGATTTGCGGTGCCTTCTTCGGCTCGGCAGAGATTCTGCTGCTCGCCATTGGTGGCTCGTTCCTCCTCTTTGTACTCGAACTCTATCGTGGCAGCACCACTCCGCTCGGTAATATTGCCACCTCGCTGATGAGCGTATTCTACACCGCAATCCCAATGGCGGCACTCGCCCTTATCGGACTGCGTGGCGGCGAGTACGACTACCGCACTGTGCTGGCAATCATCGCGATAACCTGGATTAACGACATCTTTGCCTACATTGTGGGTATCACGATGGGTCGTCATCGCCTCTTCGAGCGCATCTCGCCCAAGAAGTCGTGGGAGGGCTTCTTCGGAGGACTCCTCTTTGCTACGGCTGCTGCTGTGGCGGTGGGTGCAATGCTTGGCGAGAGTCTGCTCCTGTGGGGCGGTGTTGGCGTAGTGGTTGTTGTGGCCGCTGTGCTGGGCGACCTGGTGGAGTCGATGTTCAAACGCTCGGTAGGCGTTAAGGACTCGGGAGCACTTATCCCCGGCCACGGAGGTATGCTCGACAGATTTGATGCACTCCTCTTTGCTGCGCCCTTTGTCCTCTTCTACCTCACAATCGTAACCCTGTAACCTAAAACCTAAACTATTACCCCAAACCTAAAAACCTATGAAAATCAACAGAGAGGGATACCCTACAATCTTCTGTGTGGCTCTGCCACTGATAGTTATACTCATTGCACTCACCTTTTGCACCATTTGTTTCGATTGGTCGTGGTGGGTGACAGGCTTCGTAGATGCCGGCCTTGCATACCTTATCTTCACTATCTTCTGGTTCTTCCGCGAGCCTAAGCGACCCCACTTGCAGGAGGAGGGAGCACTATTCTCGCCCGCCGATGGCGAGGTAGTGGTAATCGAGGAGGTCGAGGAGAAGGAGTACTTTGGCGACAAGCGCATACAGATTTCGGTCTTTATGTCGGTAACCAATGTACACATAAATTGGTTCCCCATCGGTGGCCGAATCGCTTACAGCAAGTACCACCCCGGAGCGTTCCGCGTGGCTTGGCACCCCAAGTCGTCGGAGGAGAACGAGCGTATGAGTGTGGTTGTCGAGGGTAGCCGTGGCGCAATCCTCTATCGTCAGATTGCAGGCTTCGTGGCTCGCCGAATCGTCAGCTACGCCACCGAGGTAGGCAAAGAGGTGGAGCAGAACAGCAAGTGCGGCTTTATCAAGTTTGGCTCGCGCGTGGATATCTTCCTCCCCATTGGCAGTAAGATAGATGTGGCCCTGGGCGACAAAGTAACCGGCTCACAGACCATCCTTGCCCACCTGCCAGAGAATAAATAACCACCCCACCCCGCATTACGAATCATCAATTAAACAAAAGATATGGATCAGTCGATGAATCATAGGAGTGACACCAACAAACTCGCGCGCTATATATTGGTCATAGCGGCAGTTGCTGTGGTATTGGCGTTGGTGTGGTATTTTGTTGATATTGTGGCCTATATACTCGTTGCTGCCGTTATCGCGGTGATGAGTCAGCCTATTGCCGACCGTCTGCGTCGCCTGCGCATCCGCAAATTCCAACTGCCCACTTGGGCGGTGGCGTTGCTCACCGTTCTCATTGATTGGGGCGTTATTTTCCTCTTCTTCGGACTCTTTATCCCCCTTATCGCAGGCAAGGTAAGTCAATTGGCAAATATTGACCTCACTATGCTCGTCGGCTCCTACGAGGCAGAACTCGCCCGCTTGGAGAGTGCTGTGCGCGACTACTTCTCCATCGAGAGTGATTGGTCGCTCTCCTCGGCACT
>JAFNVE010000189.1 GCA_017379955.1 Tidjanibacter sp.
CAGGAAATAAGAGTACAAAAGAGTCTAACAGTAATCCCACTCTTTCGGCAGATAATACAAAGGCAACTTTCGAGTTCCCTGCCTTCACCTCCCCTGCTGATTCGGCGAATTTTATTGACTACATTGCTGTTTATGGTGGTACAGATCTTGATCTTAATTATCAGAGAGGTCATAGTTCGCATTATTTCAAGGTAACAGTTCCTGCTACTCAGGCTCCTGCTGTTGGACAGTTTGATCCTAAGGCTGCCATTATGGGTGCTACTGTACTTGGCGAGATGGAGGCATCGACAAACCTTAGCCTCGATTTTGATCACTTGGTAGCCTATGCAATGCTTAATGTAAAGGGTCTGAATTGCGGTAGCGAGAAGGTGCAGAGCGTAACTATCACAAGCAATGAACACAAAATTGCTGGTGCTGCAAATTGGGATTATATAGGTGGAACATCTTTTAAACCTCGTGGTTCTGATGCCGCTGTTAAGAGTATTACTGTTGATTTGAGCGAGCAGACTCTTACAACTAACGATTTTGAGGTATATTTCACTGCAATTCCTACCGACTTTGTTGCAGGTAATAAACTTACTTTTGTTGTAACTACCGATGCCAAAACTTATACCAAAAATGTGGATGTAGCGAGCGCATTCTCGCTGACTCAGGGTAAAATATTGGATTTCTCGGTGAACTTTGCAGGTGTTGCAGCTGACGGCAGTATTCAGTATGATACTTACGAGTTGGTAACTAATGTGGCAAATCTTGCTCATAATGATGAGATTTTGATTGTTGCTAAAAATGGTGAGAAATATTATGCTGCAACAACTTTTGTAAGTCCTGAACTAAGTACAACAGTAGTAAATGTATCTGGTACAACTATTTCTCTTCCCCAAACGGACAATACTCTTGTTTACAGGTTGGAGGCGTATAATGGGAATTGGACTTTCTATGATATTGAAACAGGAAAGTATTTCCGCTATGGTTCTAGTGCTAATCTGGCTGGCGTGAACAGTGGTGATGTACAAATTGCGGATAATAATAATTGGAAGAAAGCACAATGGACTATAACTATTTCGGATAGTAAGGCTTCAATTACAAATACTGTTGACACTACTAGATTGTTATTAATGGATAACAGTAATAATGCATTTAAAGCCTATAAGCCAGGTAGTTCTTATATTACCCCCTCCATCTACAAGAAGAAGGTAAACTAATTTTTAGTTGAGAAGATAAAAATTTTGCGCCTGTCGAGTGAGTCGGCAGGCGCATTTTTTTTTGTGGGTGGGATTTGGCATTGGGTGGGTTTTGGAGTGGGGTGGTGCTCCCGAAGAGTGCATTGGTGTTCTCGGGGGGGGGAGGTTGTGGGGTTGTCAGCGTTTGAAGCAGGTCTTCATCTTGCGGGTGGGGCGGGTGAGTTCCTGCTCGACGATGGCGGTGAGCACATCAGGTGCGTCGTGCCAGCGGTTGGAGCGGAACTTGCGGTTGTACGAGAGCAGGTGGGAGGCCAAGTCGGGCCAGCGATATTGCCAATCGTAGGGCATAACGACTCGGCGCAGCACCGTGGAGGCGTTTGACAAGATGCGCGCCTCTTTATTTGCGCTCTGGTGAAACCAGGTCACATTAGCCTCCGGCACGAGGCGCATAAGGGTACGGGCAAAGCCACGGCCTCCGTTATTACTCTCGACAACCACATCGCGTGTGCCAACCCTGCGGAGCATATCGGCGGTGAGCTCCTCGGTGACCTCCATACGTTCGCGCGAGTAGACAACATCCTCCACATATATATCGCCATCCGCCCCCACGGCATAGCAGACCGAGCAGAGGTGGTCATCGCCCGTATCTGCCGTATCGGTATAGTTTGCCCTGCGCACAATATCCCTCGGCAGGCTCTCCCAGGTGCGAAACCTATCGCCATAGAGCAGGCCCTCCTTATTGTTCGGGTTGCCCTGATACATAGCCTCAAAGCGCAGCGGGTCGAGCTGTCGTTTCTCGGCAAGGAGTGCTGCGCTATGGCGTTCGGGCCACAGTGCTTCGCCCACGGCGCGTGGGTCAATCTCGGTGGCGGGGGACTCCTTGATAGCTTGCAGGTCGAGCCTCAGCCACTCGGTAGGTAGTGCGTTGTCCAACTGATTCCACTCGCAGAGCGTTACCACCTTCTCGCGCGCAGAGATAAGGCCAATAAGGTCCTCCTCGTGCCAGCGAGTAAAGACAATAATCTCCTGTGAGTTATTGTGCAGGCGGGTGCGCACAACAGAGGTGTACCAATCCCAGCAGTTCTCGCGGATGACGGGCGAGTTGGCCTCCATAGCATCCTTATAGAGGTCGTCGATGATGACAACATCGACCGTGTTGCCCGTCAGCGGGCCCTCCCTGCCCACAGCCGTAAGGTCTCCCGAGTGGCCGACAATCTCCACCTGCTCGGCGGTGCGCAGATGAGAGCCTCGTGCACCTGCACCCTTAATCGTTGTGTCGGGGAAGAGGGCGTTGTAGGCTTCGGAGTCGATGATGCGTTGCACACGTTTGTTGAATCGCTTGGCCAGCGAGGCACTATAACTCGCAATGGCGATATGCAGGTCGGGGTTGAGTCCCAACATATAGGCGGGCAACAACACCGACGAGCCGAGCGACTTGCCGTGCTGAGGCGGGATAGTAACCATAAGGCGTCGGATGCGACCCTCGGCAAAGGCCTCCAAAACCCGATAATAGGTGGTGTGGTAGGTCGAGAGGTCGAGGAAAGGCATAACGCCCTTGGCAAATTCGGAAAAAGTAATCCTCTCCATATATATTAATAGGTATATGGATTAGTCGAGGAAAAGAGTGTGCAGGTAGCGGAACGAAAAGTCGTTCAGGCACTCCTCGCCATCAACCTCGGTGATGAACTCCCACCACACTGGGACAATGTCGGTGATGTCCGATGGGGAGTGGCCGTCGCGATAGATAATCGCCGAGAGTTTGAGCCTGCACTCCATCTGTGGGTCGGGAATCTCTATCGTGCCGCTAAACCATTGCTTGTCGTCAATCGCCTCGGCCAACCGCTCGGCAACCAGGGCGTAGAGTGCGGGGGTGATCTCCACTTCGCGCACCCTTACTGTTTTTTCTCTCTCATTCATAATCTGAATAATGTTTAATTAATTAACTTTATAATTGCACTTTAACTACCATCTATTCACCCTTTTGTTGAGTTCGGCACGGTTAATGAGTCAATAATTAGATAGTTTTATATTATTTATTTGTTTTTTAAAAACAAATTGTTTAATTTTGCTGTACAAATATAAGTTCAAAAAATAGAGATGTCAATATCAAGAGTTAAATAAATTTACAAAATAATCATAAACATCTATGACTGAGCAGGAAAAAAATATCGGCAGACGATTGAGAGAGTTGCGCAAAGAACTCGACTGGACACAAGACCAACTTGCCAAACTTTTGGGAGTGGGCAAGGGTGCAATCTCGATGGTGGAGACCGGTAAAGGTGGTCTCTCGGAGCGCAACAAGAACATCCTTGTTCACGAGCTCAATGTAAATCCTGACTGGATTGAGATGGGTAAGGGTGAGATTTTCAATGCTCCGCGCGAGCAGGTGCTCTCGTTCCGAGCAAAGACCGATAATAGTGTGCCCTATCAGAGTGTGCCTCTCTATGCGATTGAGGGAACGGCTGGGCTGGTGCCACTCTTCAACGATGCGCAGTCGCACACACCCGTAGACTACATTCACATCCCCAATATGCCTAAGTGCGACGGTGCAATCAACATTGTCGGAGATAGTATGTATCCTCTGCTCAAGAGTGGCGATATCGTGCTCTACAAGCAGTTGCAGAACATCGACGATATATTTTGGGGTGATATGTATCTCCTCTCGGTGGATATCGATGGCGAAGAGTATATAACCGTGAAGTATATCCAGAAGGCCGACAAAGAGGGATTTGTGCGTTTGGTAAGTCAGAATCCTCCCCACGCGGACAAGGATGTGGAGATAGAGCGAATCAGAGCCATTGCCTTTGTGAAGGCAAGTATCCGTATGAACTCTATGCATTAATTGTGAGAAACCTATGTCTGTCTTGCTCCTCTCGGCTGCTGTCTGGAAATGTCTGAGTAGCGAGTGCAAGTGTTGCAAGAAATAGTTTGAGTAAAGCATAATGAAAGGCGTCGCTCCAAATGGGGTGACGCCTTGTATTTAAAAAGGATATGGGGAAGACTCTCGTCTGCCCCATCTCATCAGGTTAGGTTAGTTAGGTTAATGAGGTACGGGATGGTTCCCGTATAACATCAATACAAAGATAGGCTCTATTTTTATATTTACAAACATTTCCAACTCCAATTTGGTACTTTTTTAATTTTTTATTTTCACTATTTTTCAAAGGGGATATTTTTTAAAATTTTAATAAATGTTTGTAATTGATTTATTAAATTTTTTTAAAAAGACAAACCGCCTCAGAGTGCGCTGTGGGGCGGTTTTTGGTTGATGTATATTTAGTATTTGTTTAGATTTTTGTAGTTTCGGGATAGAATTAGTTACAGATTGTAAGCGGGTAACAAAAATTGAGAAAAATGTTAAATATTTTTCATCGGTGCTTTTGATTGCCCTTTTTGCGAAAAATGCCCAATTAAAATACCATTGCTCCAAATGCCAAAGTAAGGAGCAAAAGGTAGCCGATAAGGGTAACAATATGGGGCCAGCGAGCGAAAAAGAGGTGGGCAATCACTGCAAATCCGCTGGCGAAAAGGGCATAGAAATAGGGGGTAGGCGACTCGAAAAAGAGCATGGTGAGTGCGCCAAGAGCTATCAGTGTAAAGTGCAAATTAATCTTTTTGGGGCGGGTGCGCATACTCGAGCCTGCAACAACGAGCGACACAAGAGAGCAGAGAATAATCAGTGCCATAAAGGTGAGGAGAATGCCTTCGCTCAGTCGGTCGATTGTGAAAAGGTCTGCAATCTGGAATCCGCTATTGCTGAGTGCAAAGAGGTTCTCGTTTAGCGTAGTCGCTACGTCCTGCTCAGCAAAGAGCCACCACAGCCAGGTGCAGAGCACGGTGGGAAGCAAGACGCCGGCCAATCCTGCAAGCCACTCGCGGGGTGTGCGTTCATAGATGGGCATCATCAGCAGCGAGAGGAGCACGACGGGTAGTGCGTTGGGGTAGAGGAGGGGTATTATGCCGATAAAGAAGAAGCCCTCGAAGAGTGGTGCGAATATCAGTGTGCGTTTGAAACTGCGAATCAGACGGCTCGAACCTGCCAGGAGAAATGTGGCTGCAAGCTGAGGGATTACCGAGCCGGTCTGGATAGTAGTTGTGCAGGCGGCAATGGTGTAGAGCACCATAGGCACAAAGGAACGCACGATAGAGGCCGAGTAGCGGGTGACGATGCGCGCAGCAAGCAGCGAGTTGACAATGATGAGCAGTGTGGCGAAGAGTGCGCCGAAAAGGGTGCCTGCACCGCCAAAGATGCCCTCAATCACCTCGGCAGTTGGTGTGGCTGCTGCTATAGCCTCACGCTCGCCCAGGGTGAAGAGTACGCCGGTGAGCAATAGTGCTCCCTCGGTGAGGAGAATTATGGCGGCGGGCTGTTTGAGGATGTCTGTCTTCATTGTCTGTGGTTTTCGCCTTCAAAAATAGTACTTTTTTCGCCAATTTCCCTATTTTTGTGGTATCAAAACGAAGTATAAATGTTGCTCGAAACCTCATATATGAAAGGTGTGCTCGAAGCGGGATGCGACGAGGCGGGGCGAGGACCACTTGCGGGGCCTGTCTTTGCTGCTGCCGTTATTCTGCCTGAGGGCTTTTCGCATCCGCTGCTCGACGATTCTAAGAAGATGAGCGAGAAGAACAGGCTGCTTCTCCGCGATATTATTATGAAGGAGGCGGTGGCTTGGGCTGTTGCTGAGGTGTCGCCTGAGGAGATTGACCGTATCAATATATTGCGCGCCTCGTTCGAGGCTATGACGCGTGCGGTTGAGTCGCTCTCTGTGCGCCCCGAACACCTCTTGATTGATGGCAACAGGTTTATTTCACGTTTGGATATTCCATATCGTTGCGAGGTTAAGGGTGATGGCAGATTTGCAAATATTGCGGCGGCCTCTGTGCTTGCCAAGACGGCTCGTGACGAGCGTATGATGCAACTTGCGGCGGAGTTCCCTGGTTATGGATGGGAGAAAAATAAGGGTTACCCGACCCGTGAGCACCGTCAGGCGGTGGCTCGATTGGGTGCTACTCCGCATCATCGTATGACCTTCCTGCACGAGAAGGATCAGCTTACGCTATTCTAATTTCCTTTCTTGTATACTTGTCTGTCGGTCTATTTGTATAGGCTGACCGATGTCTTGTTGTTTATGTTCGGCGTGGCGAAAATTAATGTTATTTTTTTAGTTCCAGTAAATCAATTGTTTGGTTAAGAAATTATTCTAAAAGTTAAGAAAATTATTCTTTGGGTCTTGACAACGGAGATTTTAGGTTGTATATTTGTTCAAAAATTTACCGAACATAGTTTGAAAGAATCACTAAAATCAACGATTAAAGATGTTACGTCAGACCATTATTTCTTCGATTGGGAGAGCCGTTGAGACTCTCGGCTACTCCTTTCAGCCCCCTGCTGCTTGTGCGCCAAAAGCACAAATATCACAACTACCAGCAGCCACAATTGCTCCTTTGAAAATCGTTTCTACTGAGGGTCGTAAAGAGCCGCGAGTGACTTATCGGGTAGTACTAACTCTGCTTTCACCTCATAACTTCGCAGATGCAGACCGTGAATCTATATGGTCGGTTATGGAGCGTGATGCTATTGAGGTTTACCGAGTTATGGAGTTGTCGCCTGCTGTGTGTGGGGTGTCGAACTTCTCCGCAACTCCTGCTTCACGACCACTTACCCGCTTTGGCGATTGTTCACTTTCGGCTGAGTTTGATGTAGAGGCAATCTACTGTATTGAGTAATAATAATTTCACTTTCTATGATAACATTTTCACTTCCCGACAATTACTCGTCGGCCTATACTGGTGCTATCTATACCATAGATGATACCACTACTACCCAACCTCAAATCGTAGAGGTGCTCGATAGTCAGCGCGGTGAGACACTCGGTTTTCGCAGAGTTCAATACTTGAACAATAATAAGATTAATATTGCTCGCTATCTTGCTCGTGCTCTCAATCCGCAACCCATCCTCAGCAGCGGCTGGTCGGTGCCTGAGGGGCGAACGGTTGAGGCGCAACTTCTGGCAGATGATTCATCCACCGAGAAACGAATCTTCACGGCATCACTTAGCAATCTGACAGAAGATAGGCTTCTCTCCTCGCTGACTCATCGTACTGTGTCGCCCAGCGATTTGGATGAGATTTCGCTCTTTGCATCTGCTGGTCAGTTGACTATTTCGGTCGCTTTTGGAGCCAATAGCCCTACCCAGCAGATTGTTGCAATGCGCAACCATAAAGGCGGACTCATTAGCTATGTTCTTGAGGTTGAGAATATTCTGGGATATGCAAATAAGCCAGAGGAGGTGCGACAATTCTGGATTTACATCTCTCTTGCCGGCAAGACCATTGCACGATTGCGCTACTCACTGATCCCCGCTACCTCGCAGAGTGTGAGGCTCGGCTGGCTCAACCCCTATGGTGCTATCGACTACCACACCTTTCGTTCGTTGGGGAGATTGCTCCGCAGTGAGAAGGAGCGCGTGATGACCGGACAAAGTGTGTTGAGGGTGAGCACAATCCGTTCGAGTTATGTGTGGGAGGAGGTGCTTAGCAGTGGATATCTCCCTGCTGCTACGGCTGTTGCGCTAAGCGGACTACTCTCTTCGCCCCGAGTGTGGCGTGTGGAAGATGGAGAGGCGCACCTCGTAGATGTGACGGAGGAGATGGTTGCAGTGAGCGATGAGGAGCAACTCTCAGCACTTAGATTCTCGGTGCGTGAGGCGGAGCCACACCAAACTCAGTTTTTCTAATTTGCCACTCCAACTACCCATACTCGCTTAGAGTTTTTAAAATAATTTAAAAATTAAAAAAGAAAGAAATGGCTATAAGACTCTATATTGATAATCGCCCGGCAGATATCGACAGCCGTACGCACATAGCAATAACCCTCTCGATAGGTGCGCTTACCCGCCCTGAGGAGAGTGCGACGGGCTATACCAAGAGCATCTCTATCCCCGCCACACCCACCAACCGCGCACTGATGGGGGATAGTGAGCAGTTGCACTCGTTGCCACTCTTCGGCTCGCAGCACCACCGCGCACGCATCGAAGAGGAGGGATTTGTGCTTATGGAGGGCCCTATCCGACTCTTGGAGAGTACGATGGGAGGTGAGGAGAGATACCGTTTCAATATTCTTGGTGCAGCTTGCGACTGGCTCAAATCGGCACGGGAGTCACTCGCATCGCTCGCCATCGACTATGAAAAGGATCTCAACCCCATAACCATCGCACAGAGTTGGACAGAGGAAAATACGCCAATCCGATACCTCCCTGTGCGTCGCGATCTCTACTCATCGGAGGCGGAACAAGGGATTGGTATCTTCCCGCCTGCCAGAGTGCTGACGGCAGATGACTACCACCCATTTCTCCATATCGCCACGATGGTAGAGAAGATTTTCGAGGAGGCAGGCTACTCGGTGGAGTCGCGTTTTATGAGTGGGGAACTCTTCCGTACTCTCTATATGAGTGGCTACTTCTCCGAGCGAGATGTCGCTATGCTGGTTGAGGCGATGGGCTTTCGAGCATCGCGCTTCAAGGCGGCAACGGCTACTGCGGGGAGTGGAGGACAAATTTTTTGTACACCCCTAACTAATGGCCCGACGGTTGGCAATCTGGTGGATACGGCATCGCTCTATGCCACAGATGAGGAGGGAAACAGAGCCTTCGATGTCTACGATAATGGCGGATGCTTCGTGACTGACGAGAGTGGCCGAGTGTGCTTCAAGCCCCTGGAGGAGGTGAGTGTGAGTTTTAAGTATAACTTCCACTACCTCACTGACTACCGTATGATTTCGTCGCAGGAGCTGGCAGGGTTCAATACTATCCGACTCGATGGTGACGATGTGCGCAGGTTTACCATTATCAACCCATACCCCGACAAGAAAGAGGAGATAAACAGCGGGATGGAGTACAGGGTGGTGGCCTTCGGGGCTTCGGATAGTGCATACCACATCCTTTACGGCTGGGAGGAGTTGGAGGATGGCACGGTGCGCTCGGTAAGGCTTGCCGACTTCTACGGCAGTGAGGCAATTTTTATCTCCAATGACACTGTCGGCAAGGTGCGCAACCTCTCACTTATGCGAGATGGCGCGCTTTATGAGGGCGATTGGGCGGTCTATAACGGTCACATCTCCACCACCGGACAGCGCGAGGTGAAGATTACCCTGACGGGGCGAAGGGTGACGGCTACGAGTGGTAACCCTGCCTACTTCGATATGGTCTGCTTTGAGGGTGGCGAAGAGGGTATGTCGCTCACTATCCTCCCCGATACCTCCATCACTCCAATCTTCAATCCCCATCCGGGCGAGGGTAGTGTGATAACCTTTGCCGATGTGGCGCGCCACAACTGCTCACGTCTTGACCTGCTTGCTGCAATCAGACAGATGTTTAACCTTCGCTTCTACACCGACGCTATCGCCCGAAAGGTGATGATTGAACCGCTGGATGAGTTCTACAATCGACATGTGGTGGATTGGAGCGACAAGGTAGATTTTAGTTATCCGATTGTGGTTGAGGAGGTTGGCAAGAGTGCTCCGCGCGAGGTGGTGTGGCGATATCGCGAGGGTGATGGTGCGGTGGCTCGCTACGACTCGGCACACGGTGTGGTGCTGGGGTGTTGGGAGGCTACGGTGGCGAGTGCGGTGACCTCAACAACGCGTTCGGTGAGCGTCAATCCGCTTTTTACGCCAACCCTCAGTCAGCCCTCTTCCCTGCAAGGCTCGCCCTCGGCAACCCTTATCACTGTGGGCGACAGACAGAGGTTGGTGCGTGGTGGCGATAGTCTTAACTTTCCTGCTAAGGTGGTGAGATATAGCGGGTTGGTGCCTCTGCCTGAGGGTAAGCGTTGGGATTGGCCAGGGTATGGGGACTCCTACCCATACCTTGCCTTCCATAGTCCTGAGCAGGGCTGGACACTCGGCTTTGAGAATCGCGATGGGGTGGTAGGCCTACACTCCTATTGGGATTCGACGGTCGATACCCTCTCCCACGCCCGCAGGGTGACTCTCTATCTGCATCTTACACCGACCGATGTCGAGCCGCTGGCTATGCCCGACAGGTTGGCAAATGACTTTCGTGCGCTCTATCGCCTGACGATTGATGGTGAGCCGGCCCTCTATCGATTAGAGGAGGTGTGCGACTACAACCCGGAACAGGCATCCGTAAAGTGTAAGTTTGTGCAAGTGCTTAAAGTCTAACAATTTACCTGTTTAATTATGATGGAAACAATTACTGTTTACTCCTCGGCAGAGTCGGGGAGCGTGGAGGTCGTATCTCTGCCCGCAGAGGAGGGTAGTGCAACTCCCACACTACGCGAGGTGGGCAGGGTGGGGGCGCAAAGGGCTGTTTCGGAGCGGGTGAGTGCAGATAGGAGAGTGGTGGTAGTGAGTAGTGAGAACTCAGAGCCACTCTTCCACATCACTCTTGCGCAACTCAGCGAAGCGATAGCCTCGGCATTGCGCTCGGTGAAAATCTATGTTGTCGAATCGGAGATTACCGAGGCCCAGCGTGCAGTGCGTGCTGTGGTTGAGGAGAGTCAATTCTAAACCCTCTATGGCTATGAATAAGTATGAAAAGTGGTTGCTCAAAATGGTTGAGCAGGAGTTACCGCGCAGTGCCACTAAGAGTGAGGTTATAGAGTGGCTTGCCGAGAAGGGAATCACCGACAATACCAATTGCCGACGAGTTGTGCTGAGCGACTTTGTGGCTAAGGAGTATAACGGCAACAGAAGGCTCAGTAAAGGCGATGCAATGTATCGCGCTGCCGATTACTTTGGTGCGAGCTATGAGATGGTGCGCAACAATATCTATTACAAACCAAGTGGGAGTGAACAAACCAGAAAAACGAATCAGAAACAATGAGAGATGAAGGAATCAAAATCCGTGCGGGGCTCTTCTCGCTATCGGTAGATATCGAGGGAACAATCGGAGTGCCCGAGTCGGAACAATTTGAAAATGAGGAGGAGAGGGTGGCGACCTACGAGAAGTTTCGCACCTGTCTTGCCCGCATCCGCGAGAGTAATGCCCGCCACATTATTGTAAATATCCGCTCGACGGGTGGCGATGTGGAGGATGCGCTACTCATCTACGAGGCTCTGCGTGAGTCGGGGTGCAAGGTGACAAC
>JAFNVE010000190.1 GCA_017379955.1 Tidjanibacter sp.
CTAGCGAGTGCAAAGTTAATATATGCCCTTAGGGACGAGTCAAGAGAAAAATGAAATATTTTCAGCAGAAAATTAAAAATAGGCAATATTATATGTCGCACTTGTATTGGATCCTATTTTATACTACATAGAAGACTACACGCCAAAAATTAATTAGAGTTCAAACGATTTTACAAGTAAAGTCGTTTCACAACACAAAAGAATAATATCTTGTGTATAAACAAATTCGGCGGTAAAAATAATTCACCGCCGAAAAAGTGCAACCCACGCGGGGTTCCTTTATTAAGTTGTGGATTTACAACTACCTATCCAGCAACTTAGCAATAGCCTTGTCGGCTGTGGAGAAGTCGAACTCCTTGATGCGTTTCTTCATCAATTCGGCAATCTCCTTGTTGCACAGATTACCAATACTGCCCTCGTGGGTATGAGCCACTGCCCTATCGGCCACAAAGCTACCATCGGCAATCTCTGCGCCCACTTGTTTGTAGGCATCGCGGAAGGGTACACCCTGCTGAACAAGTTGGTTTACTCGCTCAACACTAAACATTGCATCGTACTTCGCATCAGCAGCCGCCTCGGGGTTGACCTCAATACGCGCAGCGATATACTCAGTCATACGAAGCACATCATCCATCATATCCAAAGCAGGCAGAATAATCTCCTTAATAAGTTGCATATCACGGAAATAGCCCGACGGCAGGTTTGTCATCACCGAGCCAATCTGCTGAGAGGTCGCCTGCAACATATTACACTTACCACGGATAAGCTCAAAGACATCGGGGTTCTTCTTGTGGGGCATAATGCTCGACCCTGTGGTGCACTCCTGAGGCAGGCGTACAAAGCCGAAGTTCTGCGAGTTGTAGAGGCAGGCATCCATCGCAAAACGACCAACCGTAGCCGCCACAGCCGAAATAGCATAAGCCACATTTCGCTCCGCTTTACCACGGCTCATCTGTGCCGACACAACATTATAATTCATCGACTCAAAGCCAAGCAGTTTGGTAGTCTTAGTTCGGTCGAGCGGGAACGACGAGCCATAGCCCGCAGCCGAGCCAAGAGGGTTACGATTGACGCCACAATAGGCACCATAGAGCATCGAAAGATCATCGACAAGGCTCTCGGCATAGGCACCAAACCAGAGGCCAAACGAAGAGGGCATAGCCACCTGCAAATGGGTATAGCCGGGCAGCAACACATCCTTGCACTCCTCGCTACGACGTTGCAGAGTGTCGAACAGACGCTCCACGCCCTCCACCAAGCCACGGATACGGTCGCGGAGAAGGAGTTTCATATCGACCAACACCTGGTCATTACGCGAACGACCGCTGTGAATCTTCTTACCCATATCGCCCAGACGACGAGTAAGCAAAAGTTCCACCTGACTATGAACATCCTCCACGCCATCCTCAATCACAAACTCGCCACGCCCAATCTCGGCATAGATATTTCTCAGTTCGGCACTCAACACCTCATACTCCTCCTTAGTGAGCAGGTCAATAGATTCGAGCATACGGATATGTGCAAGCGAGCCAAGCACATCCCACGGTGCGAGGAAGATATCGAGTTCTCTATCGCGACCAACAGTAAACTCCTCTATAAACTTATCTGTATCAAAACCCTTATCCCAAAGTTTCATATCTTTTTCCCATTTTGTGTTTTACAACTTAAAGCCGTCAAGCAGAGAGATATAGAATTTCACCGCATGCTCTATCTCGCTCAGATAGATATACTCGTCTGCCGTATGTGAACGACTGCTGTCGCCAGGTCCCATTTTCACCGATAGCCAGGGGATCACTGCCTGATTGGAGGTGGTGGGCGAAGCAAAGGCCTTGCCACCCAACTCCTCAGCACGCACCACAATCGGATGTTCGGGCGAGATAGAAGATGAATTGAGGCGGAACGAGCGTGGCACAACCTCACTCTTCACATTACGGCAAATCTCCTCGTAAATTTCCTCATTATCATAGAGTTCGTTAACTCTGACATCGACCATCATACGACACTCGGCAGGGACAACATTGTGAAGCGTTCCTGCATTGATACCCGTCACCGTCATCTTAACCTCACCAAGCAGTGGCGACACTCGCTCGAAGCGATAGTTGCGAAACCACTCCAAGTCTGCCATCGCCTCATATATCGCATTTATGCCCTCACCTCGGGCTGCATGCCCCGCTTTGCCGTGAGCAATACAATCAATCACGAACAGACCCTTCTCGGCAATAGCGGGATTCATACCCGTAGGCTCACCCACAATAGCCAAATCGACCTTGCCGACCTTATCCACAACACTCTGTATACCGCCAGGGCCGGTATTCTCCTCCTCTGCCGATGCAAGCCAAATAAGGTTAAAAGGCTGAGGCTTAGAGGTCAAGGCCACAAAAGCAGCCAGCATACTCACTACACTGCCGCCCGTATCGTTACTACCCAGACCATAGAGTTTGCCATCGACAATGGTTGGTTTATATGGGTCATAAGTCCAACTTGCAGAGGGACGTACAGTGTCGATATGTGCATCAAACAGAATTGTCGGTTTCTCCTCCGAATAGTCGGGGCTGACAATCCATAGATTATTACCGCTACGCTGAGGCTCGAAGCCCAACGCGCGCACATACTCCGACAGAAGGTCAGCAACCTCCTGCTCTTTCCCGCTCTGCGAAGGAATCTCAATCATACGGCACAGCAACTCTATCGCCTGCTGTGGGGTCATCTTATCGTAATTCATACTACTTAACAATCAAAGTACCGCCGTCAAGATGAGCAGCATCCGTAATACGAACCGCTGCGACACCAGAGGCTATCATTGCAAAGGCATTATCGAGTTTGGGTATCATACCCGAAAAGATTTTGCCCTCGCTTTTCAACTCTTCATAGAGAGTCTTATCTATCTGAGGAATAACGCTATTCGGGTCATCCACATCAAGCAAGACACCAGGCTTGTCAAGGCACATCACAGCCTCCACTTCTCCCCTATCTGCCATAGCAACTGCCACAGCAGCTGCCACCGAGTCGGCATTGGTATTTAGCAGTTCACCCTCCGCAGAGCAGGTAATCGGACTCAGTACAGGCGAAATACCTTTATCAATAAGGTCGGCAAGTACATCACCACGCACCTCGACAACATCGCCCACAAAGCCCCAATCAATCTCACCAACAGGACGACGCACACTACGCACCACACCCATATCGCAACCCGACAAACCACAAGCGGGCTTGCCAAGAGCCGCAAGAGTTGACACAACGCGCTTGTTCGCCAAACCGGCGTATGCCATAACCGCCAACTCCAATGTAGCAGCATCCGTAATTCGGCGTCCCTCGTGCATCCTCTGCTCGACACCCAACTTACCGGCCAGCGCAGTAGCCATTGCTCCGCCACCGTGAACTAATATAAAAGGGTCATCGCCAAGAGCTACAAGAGCCTTGGCGACACTATTCAGAGTAGACTGATTCTCAATCAGTTTACCGCCTATCTTAACAACCTTCATCTAAAACTTCGATAGTGTATTTTTAAGTGCCGAAAGGAGCATATCGCACTCCTCGGTAGTTACACACAGAGGGGGCAACAGTCGCAGAGTGTTCGTGCCGCTATAACCCGTCATAATGCCGTAATCTGCAAGTAGTTGTTTACGGAAAGTACCCTGAGGAACAGGCAGTTCAACGCCTATCATCAAGCCTCTGCCACGCACCTCGCTAATGCCGTCCATCTGACGAATAGCAGAAATCAGATACTCACCCATCTCAGCAGCATTTTTCACCAACTCCTCATCTCGGATAACCTCCAAGACCGCCAGAGCAGCCGAACAAGCCAAGTGACTACCGCCAAAGGTTGTACCGAGCATACCCTTTCGTGCCTCAATGTGGGGAGCAATCAGAATACCCGCAACGGGGAAACCATTACCCATACCCTTAGCCATCGAGATAATATCGGGCTTCACGCCACTATATTGGTGAGCAAAAAACTTACCCGAGCGACCATAACCCGACTGCACCTCATCAAGCAAGAGCATAGAGCCATACTTATCGCACAAGGCACGCGCACCGAGCAAAAATTCATCACTCGCCACACGAATACCACCCACGCCCTGAATACCCTCAATCATCACAGCCGCAACATCACCTGCTGCAATCTCCTTTTCAAGAGCATCCAAGTCGCCAAGAGGGACAAACGAAACCTTATGCCCACAATTGACAGGTGCTTGTATTGTGGGGTTGTCGGTCACCGCCACAGCCGCACTTGTGCGACCATGGAAAGCACCGCGCATAGCCACTACCCTATCGCGACCTGTAACAAACGAGGCAACCTTCAATGCATTCTCATTTGCCTCAGCACCACTATTGCAGAGGAAGAGATTGTAATCGGGATAACCCGACACTTCGCCCAGCAACTGAGCCAACTCCGACTGCAAAGGATTCTGTACAGCATTGGAATAGAAACCAATACGCGACAACTGTGTCGAAATTC
>JAFNVE010000191.1 GCA_017379955.1 Tidjanibacter sp.
CATACGACCATTGCCATCAGCCCAAGGATGAATTGTCACTAAATTGTAGTGAGCATCAAATGACATTTGGTATAGTTCATCAAGCGTCATTGTGGTAGCTTTTACTCGCTCAGCATTTAGTTGATCGCAAAATTCAGCCAATTTTGCAGGCACTTTGCTGTAGTTCATATAAGAACGACCTCCGACACCAGCTGTAACATTGAGCAAACGCAACTCACCACGAGCCGATGAAAAGTTGCCCAAAGCTGTGTTATACTCCTTGCCTGTGTTCTTCATCACAAGAGCAGATAGCGAAATGAGCATATCTATTGTGATTGGCTTATGTTGTTTCGCAAGTTCGATAGCCTTTTCGTATGCAGCTTTCAAATCGAGGTTCATACTCTGCTCCTCGATGCTCTTACCTTTGATGCTCACTCCGTGGTCGAACATTATCTGATTCTCAAGTTCAGTGATGGTTGAGCCTTCTATTGCTGTTGAGTGGGTAATCAACGAATAGAGATAGAACTTGTCGTAGTCTATCTGATTGTCAATACCCAACTCCCTATATCGAGCCACAAGTTGTTCTAATGTATTAGCCATAACATCTAATAAATTATATTTTCTCCCTACTTTTTCATGCAAATATAATACTTTCTCCCTACTTTTTTAACAGTTTTCACCCTACTATTTTAAGAATCACCCTACAAATTAATCAAGTTCGGTTTTCGCATTAGTAATTAAAATTTACAGGAAAATACAACACACTATTTATGCATTTATGAGATGACTTGAATTACAAACAGCTCCAAATTTCCCATATAAGTACGTCAAAAGGAAATATAGAAAAAGACATTAGATAAATTATGGTATAGATAATGTAGGAATGTACATTATCTATACCATCAAAACATTGTCCATTTGCAGGAACCTATTCTCTACCTCGGATATACTTATCAATTGCAGCAGCGGCCTTACGACCTGCGCCCATAGCGAGGATAACGGTTGCAGCACCGGTCACTGCATCGCCACCCGCAAATACGCCCTCGCGAGTTGTTGCGCCCTCCTCAGTAGCCACGAGGCAGCCACGGCGATTACTCTCCAACCCCTCTGTTGTACTAACAATCAGTGGGTTAGGCGAAGTGCCGAGTGCCATAATCACAGTCTGGCACTCCACATCGAACTCCGAGCCTGCAACCTCAACAGGTGAACGACGACCCGACTCATCGGGCTCGCCCAACTCCATACGCACACATCTCAGGCCACGCACCCAGCCACGCTCGTCGCCCAACACCTCTACGGGGTTGGTGAGCATCTGAAACTCGATGCCCTCCTCAATAGCGTTGTGCACCTCCTCTCGGCGTGCAGGCAGCTCGGCCTGGCTACGACGATAGACGATAACACTCTCAGCACCAAGTCGTTTAGCAGTTCTCACAGCATCCATCGCCACATTACCGCCACCCACGACGACAACTCTCTGCCCCACAAAAATAGGGGTATCCGACGCCTCATCGTAGGCCTTCATAAGGTTTGCGCGAGTGAGGAACTCATTTGCCGAGACCACACCATTGAGATTCTCACCAGGGATATTCATAAACCTCGGCAGACCCGCACCTGAGCCAATAAAGACAGCCTTATAGCCCTCCGCATCCATCAGAGTATCAATATCTACCGTACGACCAACAATCGTATCACGCTCCATCTCAACACCCAATCGGCGCACCTTCTCCACCTCGCGCGCCACAATCCTATCCTTCGGCAGGCGGAACTCGGGGATACCATAACTGAGCACACCGCCAAACTTATGCAGTGCCTCAAAAATCGTCACTCGGTAGCCCATCTTCGCCAGGTCGGCAGCGCAAGCCAACCCCGCAGGACCACTGCCCACAACAGCCACCTTGGGTGCATCGGGGTTAGGCTTAGCCTCCTCGCCCTCAACATTATCGAGTGCCCAATCGCCCACATATCGTTCGAGTTTGCCGATAGCCACAGCCTCGCCCTTGATACCCAGCACGCAAGCACCCTCACACTGATTCTCCTGCGGGCATACACGGCCACAAATCGAAGGCAGCGACGAGTCCTCAGCAATCACAGCCGCAGCCGCAGCCTCACCCTCCTCTTGCAGGGCCTTGATAAAATCGGGAATCTTGATATTGACAGGGCAAGCCGCCACGCAACGCGGATTCTTACAATTCAAACAACGCGAAGCCTCCAACAGAGCCTCCTCGCGGTTATATCCATAGCACACCTCCTCGAAGTTGGTGGCACGGATTATTGGGTCTTGTTCCCTAACAGGAACTCTCGGTATCTTATTAGCCATTTTTAAACATTTTGCGTTGGAATACTACTTATCCAGCCCTATTCTGCATTTATGTCCTGCTTCGCGCTCAGCAGCAATAGCCGCCGCACGAGCCTCCTGCGACTTGTACATACCCTGACGGCGCATAGCCTCGTCAAAGTCGACCTCGTGGCCATCAAACTCTGGCCCCTCGACGCACGCAAAGCGAGTGCGACCAGCCACCGTCACACGGCAAGCACCGCACATACCCGTACCATCGACCATAATAGAGTTGAGGCTCACAATGGTCTTTATTCCATATGGCTTAGTAGCAAGTGCCACAAATTTCATCATAATCATTGGGCCGATAGCCACCACCTGGTCGTACTCTTTACCCTGATTATCAATCAATTCCTTCATCAGGTCAGTCACCAGACCGTGGAATCCTGCCGAGCCGTCGTCGGTAGCAACATAGAGGTTGGAGGCCACCGCACCCATCTGCTCGTCAAAAATGAGCATATCCTTGCGCTTAGCACCGATTATAACATCGACCTCCACGCCACGCTCTCTGAGCCACTTAACCTGCGGGTAGACAGGCGCAGCACCCACACCGCCCGCAATAAAGAGCATCTTACGCTCACGCACCTCCTCCAAGGGCTCCTTCACAAAATCCGAAGGATTGCCGAGCGGCCCCGCAAAGTCAGTGAGCGAGTCGCCCTCCTCCAACGCCACAATCTTGCGTGTCGAAGCACCAAGGCTCTGGATAACAATCTGCACCCATCCCTCCTCTACCGAGTAGTCGGCAATGGTGAGTGGGATGCGCTCGCCCTCATCGCCAACCCTCACAATCACAAACTGCCCGGGCTTGGCAGAACGAGCCACACGCGGAGCCTCAATGTTCATCAAGGTGATATTCTCCGCCAACTCCTTCTTATACAGTATCTTAAACATAGTGGTATGTTTTATGTTTCAACAAATTACAGCACCACAGCGCTGAGCCTAATCTCGCGCATAGGTCTTTCGGGGTCGTTCGCCACGATGGTCAGAGTGCCAAAGACATCACCTCCATCCTTCTCGCCCACAACAAGCGTTACCTTAAACTTATGCTCACCCCTTGCAGGCACAACCGTACCCGCTTTCAGATCGGTAGTGATATGCTTGCGAGGCTCTACACTGCGGATAATCAGGTCTGCATCGCCCTGATTTACAATGGTAATGGTGGTCGTCAAATCCATATCACGACTCACCCTGCCAAAGTTGTAGAAAGCGGGCGAAAGGCCAAAACGTGCCACCTTCTGTCCTCGCAGATTCTCGGGGAACTTATCGATACCCGTACCCGAAGCTGTGAGGCTCATCGTAGCGCGCTTGCCGTCAATCGTCAGGCGTATCTTGTCGAGCAACTCGCCATAGTGCTCCTTTGAGGTAAGGTCGTAGGTAAGAGTCATCTGCGCCCTCTCTTCGGGCTCTAACTTGGCGGGCAGCGCAACACTCAGCAACCCACTCTTCTCCTCCCACTCGTAGCCGAGAGCGATAGGTGCAGCCGACTCATTGGCAATATCTACCACCACCGACTTGGTAGTGCCCTGCGCAACATAACTGAAACCCTTGTGCGAGGTAGAGCCACGCAGACCGTGACCGAAGTCGTAAGCGTAGTCATCGGCAATGGTGTGGGGTCGAGGATTGACAACGCCCTTGATGGTTATCGTATTGCGATTCTTACCGCCTCCGGTGATGATATTCACCTCGCGCGAGAAACGGCCGGGGCGACCATCGGGGTCGTAAGTGATGGTAATCTGCGACTCTTGCCCAGGGCGTACAGGCTGACGCGAGTACTCGGGAGTGGTGCAACCACAACTTGTCACCACACGCTCGATAACGATAGGGGTTGCAGCGGTATTCTTAAACTTAAAGGTGTGGCTCACAGGGCCACCAGCCTCCTCAAAACGACCGAAGTCCCAAACACTCTCCTCAAAGATGAGGGGCGAGGTGGGTTGATTGCGTTGCGCAAAGAGAACATTGGCAGATAGAAGTGCCAACAATGTGAGGAAATATCTTTTCATACTCATAATTTTCGTTAGTGAACTTCTACAAAAATACAATATTTTCCCGTCTAACCAAACACACACTCCCCCTCAACCCACCTTCAAAACAGGAATAACAACTTTTTTCACTGAAAAAACCATTTTTTTTCTTGAAAAAGTTTGCAGTTCTATATTTTTGACTTATATTTGCACGCCCAAACGGATGAAACATACC
>JAFNVE010000018.1 GCA_017379955.1 Tidjanibacter sp.
AAGTAAATGAGCATTTGACTCACAAGGGAAGTGCAAAATTTACAAGCCAGATGGCTTCGTGAGTACTATTCTTCGGGCGCAAACATAGGATCCCACGCAGGCAACATAATAGGCTTCTGGTCGAGCATCTTCATAAGGTCGGCAGGAACGTACTTCTTCTCGACAACAAGGCGGAACATATACTCCTCAAACCACTCGTCGGTCATAATCAGGTTGCCACGATAGCCCGAAGATGCACCCCAGCTATTCTCAACCATCCACTTCTTGGGCTGCTCGTTCTCGTCGAGGTCTACGGCAATCAGTGTCATAGCGTGCGACGAGCCACTTGCGAAGGTCTGCACGCGCTCGCGTTTGTTCATCGGGAACTCGGTGTCGAACAGCGACTCGTAGTCGATATTTGCCAGGTCGAGAGTGCCGAGCGACGAGTTGATATACTTATTCACATCGCACGAGAAGTAGAGTGCGGTATTGTCCTTAATCGAGGCGATAGCCATCTCCTTTACGCGCTCGATGGGGAGATTGAGATATACCCAGTTCTCACCGTCGTAAACGTGGCGGTCGTACTGAATCTCATACACCTTGCCATACTCGCGGGTGGGGTCGTTCATCACCATCACATAGTTACCCTCCAAGTCCTCACCGAGATACTCCTGGTAGAAACTCATAGGGGTATAGGTCTTGGTGCTCACCAACTTACCCTGCTTGTCGTACATACTCCACTCAAACTCGGTGGGAGGCACGCCAAGGCACTCAACCAAGATACGGTAAATCTCGGTCAGCATCTCCACCTTACGCTCGCCGGCAGCCTTAACCTTCATACCACGCAGTTCGAGGGCGTACTCTCTCAGTTTGAGTTTGAGGATGGTTGCCATCTGGCTGGTATTGTTGCTCTGGTAGGTCTCGGGCATAATCTCCTTAGGCACAACGCCATACTTCATGATAAGATTCGACACACCTGTAAACTGACCGCCATCGCTCAGAGGGTTCTTCAAGAGCCACTCCACCTCGCGCGAGTCGATAGCCTGCTCGCGAGTGTCGATGATTGCTTGCAGGAAGAGATTACTCTTCTCCAACAGATCGTAGAAGGAGTTGTAGTTCTGCGAGAACTCGAACGAGCCGAGGTTATACTTATCTATCATCTTGGCACGCAAGACATTAAGACCGGTAAAGAGCCAGCAACGACCCGACGACTGCTGGTCAGTGATACCCGAGGTACGCACCTGATGCGAGAAGTGGGTATCCATCATCGCTGCATTGTCGGCATTGTAGGTGAGTGCAGCAATCGAGTTGCGCGCAAGGGCATTCTTTGCGGCCT
Source organism: Tidjanibacter sp. (assembly GCA_017379955.1). GTDB lineage: Bacteria > Bacteroidota > Bacteroidia > Bacteroidales > Rikenellaceae > Tidjanibacter. The sequence continues at coordinate 1,316 of JAFNVE010000018.1, forward strand.
TCTGTGCTGCTGTTCCGGTGTAACCTGTGCGGATAGTGGAGAGCATCTCCTCACTGATACCGCCACCCGGGGTCTGTGCTCCGAGCGAGAGAGTGCCCGCCAGGGTGAGCACTGCCAAAGAGTAGAAAAATTTCTTCATTTTGTTCGTTTATTTGGTTAATATTAATTTCGTTTACATTTCCGAAAGGCGAATATAATAAAAAAATTGGTTGCAAATATCTTTTTTTATATATTTGTGTGGGGAAAAAGGAAAAACGCATAGCAAAGATAATTAAAATAACCCCTTTGCGTTCTCCCCAAAACAAATGTGTAAGAGATATGGAATCATTAAAAGAGTTATATAGGATTGGCAAAGGCCCTTCGAGCAGTCACACAATGGGTCCCAAGTTTGCAGCAGAGTTGTTTCGTGGTCGTACCCCCGATGCAGACGCTTACCGAGTAACCCTCTACGGCTCACTCGCAGCTACCGGCAAGGGCCATATGACTGATGTAGCAGTCACCCAGGGCTTGGGCGGCGGAGATAATATCGAGATTGTATGGCGACCCGATACCGTACTCCCCTACCACACCAACGGAATGCTTTTTGAGGCACTCAAAGGTGGGCTGATTATCGACTCCAACGAGTATTTCAGCGTTGGTGGCGGCAAGGTGGTCGACCCCAAAAACCCACTCCCCGAGAAACACATCTACCCATTAACCTCTATCGAGGAGATTATCAAATGGTGCGACAAGGATGGCTACTCGTTCTGGGAGTATGTGGAGATGTGCGAAGGCCCTGAGATTTGGGACTACCTCTCCGAGATTTGGGAGGCTATGAAGCAATCCATAGATAATGGACTGAACAACGAGGGCGTATTGCCCGGCGGACTTGGCGTTCGTCGCAAGGCGGCTACATACTTTACAAAGGCAAAGGGTTACAACCGCACCCTCAACTCACGAGGCAACCTCTACGCCTATGCACTTGCCGTGTCTGAGGAGAACGCCTCGGGTGGCACAGTAGTTACTGCCCCCACCTGCGGTTCGAGTGGTGTACTGCCATCGGTGCTGTTCCACCTCTACAAGGGCCACGAGTTCCGCGAAGTGCGCATCCTGCGTGCGTTGGCCACTGCAGGTCTGTTTGGCAACATCGCCAAGACCAACGCCTCGATTTCGGGCGCAGAGGTAGGTTGCCAGGGCGAGGTAGGTGTGGCGTGCGCTATGGCGGCAGCGGCAGCCACTCAACTCTTTGGTGGCACTCCCTCACAGATTGAGTATGCGGCAGAGATGGTGTTGGAGCACCACCTCGGCCTAACTTGCGACCCTATGTGCGGACTTGTGCAGGTGCCCTGCATCGAGCGTAACGCCATTGCAGCAGCGCGCGCACTCGACGCAAACGTATATGCCACCTTCTCCGACGGTAAGCACCGCGTAAGTTACGACAAGGTGGTTGCTGTGATGAAGCAGACAGGTCACGACCTGCCGAGCCTCTACAAAGAGACCTCGGAGGGTGGTCTGGCAAAGCACGTCGATTAGTAACTCTCCGCCGAAACCCAACACAAGCGATGAGATTTACTGACGAGGTATTAGCAACACGCACTGCCACTCCGCACAAGACATTGCGCTGGTTTGCCATCAAGACCCACAGCCGTGCCGAACAAAAGGCGGTAGATTGGCTCGAAGGGCGTGGCATTGAGTGCTATGTAGCGATGAAGTTCATCAAGGAGCAGAAGCGCATAACCAAACGCCCTGCCGTGGCAGGATTGGTCTTTGTGCGTACCACTGCTGAGCAGTTGTTTGAGGAGCAGAGGAGATATGGAGCGGATAAGATGTTCATCTACTTTGAGCGTCCCACCAACCACCCGCAGGAGATATCGGACAGCCAGATGATACCCTTCATCCTGCTCACCGCAACCAGCAACGAGTCGTTGGAGTATATCGACAGTGAGGTTGTAGAGGCCAAGAGTGGCGATATGGTCAGAGTGACCGACGGACCTTTCCGTGGTGCAGTGGGCAAGGTTATCCGCATCAAGGGCGACCGAAGATTGGTGGTCAACATCGAGGGTGTAACAGCCGTAGTAACACATCATCTGCCAAGCAGCATGATAGAGAAGATAGAAGAGTAAACTTACACAACAAAATAGAGGAATTATGAAAAGGTTAGAAGGAAACGTAACAATCATTACCGGTGGCGGTAAGGGCATCGGATATGGCCTTGCGGAGGCTTTTGCTCGTGAGGGTTCGAATTTGGTAATCACAGGTCGCACTTTGTCGCGTTTGGAGTCGGCAAAGGAGCGATTGGAGGCAGCATACGGAGTAGAGGTACTCCCCATCGTAGCAGATGGCGCAGACGAGGAGGCTATCAAAAATGTGGTAGCAAAAACCATTGAGCGTTTTGGCAAGATTACTACCCTTATCAACAATGCACAGGTAAGCAAATCGGGTCTGCCTCTTGTTGAGCACACCCGCGAGGATATCGATTTGGCAATCAACTCGGGCATCTATGCCGTATTTTTCTATATGCGCGAGTGCTACCCCTATCTGAAAGAGAGCCACGGCTCGGTTATCAACTTCGCATCGGGCGCAGGTCTTTTTGGTCGTCCCGGCCAGAGTTCCTACGCTGCTGCCAAGGAGGGTATCCGTGGTCTGTCGCGCGTAGCGGCTACCGAGTGGGGTCCTGACGGCATTCGTGTAAATGTGGTCTGCCCTCTGGCTATGACCGAGAGCCTCGAAGCGTGGAGCAAGGAGTATCCCGAACTCTTCCAGAAGACTATCCAGGGTATTCCTCTCGGCCGCTATGCCGACCCCAGAGAGGATATTGGCAGGGTATGTGTATTCCTCGCCTCGGATGATGCAGGCTTCGTGACAGGAGAAACCATTACCTTGCAGGGCGGTAGCGGATTAAGACCATAATAATTAGGCACACAAAGTTTATATGGCGCATCCGCAAAGGTGCGCCATATTTTATATTTATTAAAAATTTTTAATAATTCCGCTTGTTTGTCGGGGAAAAGTATTAATTTTGCCCCGTCGTTATGCTCAGAGTGGGTTTTTATAGCGACAGCAGGTTTAGAAATTTAGGTTAAAAAGAGGAAAGGAGAGAGATTATGGAGTGGTTAAGTGATTTGATATTTGGCAGTGGCGTAGCCCACAACATCTTTATCATCGCAATCACGATTGCCGTTGGTATTTCGTTGAGCAAGCTTAAAATTAAAGGTGTATCGATTGGTATCACTTGGATTCTCTTTGTCGGCATCGCGCTGAGCCACTTCGGGATGCGCATTGACGACACCACACTCCACTTTGCAAAGGAGTTTGGTCTGATTCTCTTCATCTATTCGGTTGGTATTCAGGTTGGTCCGAGTTTCTTCTCGTCGTTCAAGCGAGGCGGAGTAAAACTCAACCTTTGGGCTACGGCAATCGTACTGCTGGGCGTTGTGACCACCTACGCAATCCACCTTATCACAGGCACAGACCTAACCACAATGGTTGGCGTACTCTCAGGTGCGGTGACAAACACCCCCGGACTTGGTGCTGCACAGCAGGCATATACCGACACCGTAGGTGCTAGCGACCCGACAATCGCGCTCGGCTATGCAGTGGCCTATCCTCTCGGCGTAATCGGTCTGATTATGGCTATGATTATAATGAAGGCAATCTTCCGTGTAGACTACGAGAAGGAGAACAAGCGTCTTGAAGAGGAAAATGTAATCAACACCCACACAACCGACTCTGTATCGGTAAAGGTGAACAACCCTCAGATTGTGGGTCGCAAAGTATTGGATGTACGCCGTCTTATCAATCGCTCATTTGTAATCTCGCGTATTATGCGCGCAGACGGTGAGGTGATACTCGCCGATGGTCAGAGCACAATCAAAGAGGGCGATATCATCTACATCGTCTCCCCCACAGCCGACACTGAGGCCGTAGTAGCATACATCGGCACCGAGGTAGAGATGGACAGAGAGACCTGGAAAGAGAAGAGCACAGAGCTCGTATCGCGCCGCATCGTCATCACCCGCCCCGAAATCAACGGCAAGCAGCTCGGAGCACTCAAACTGCGCACCAACTTTGGTGTAAATATCACCCGCGTAAACCGCGCAGGTGTCGATCTGATTGCCGCACCCAACCTCGAACTCAACATTGGCGACCGCGTAACAGTCGTAGGCTCGGAGTTGGCATTGCAGGATGTGTCGCGCATGCTGGGTAACTCGCTCAAGCGACTGCGCGAGCCCAACCTCGTGACTATGTTTGTCGGCATTCTGCTCGGTGTGCTTATCGGTATGATTCCAATGCAGATTGGCTCGATGCCCCAACCTATCAAACTTGGTCTGGCAGGTGGCCCGCTGATTGTCGCGCTGCTCCTCAGCCGATTTGGCCCCCACTTCCGACTCATACCCTACACCACCGTAAGTGCTAACCTCATGCTCCGCGAGACAGGCATCGCACTATTCCTCGCATCGGTAGGCCTTGGCGCAGGCGAGGGATTCGTGGAGACAATTGCAGATGGTGGCTATAAATGGATTCTCTATGGTTTCATAATCACCGTCGTACCCGTAATGATAGTGGGATTCTGCGCACGCAAATGGGGCAAGATGGACTTCTTCTCCGTACAGGGACTGATGGCAGGTAGTATGACCAACCCGCTGGCACTCTCCTTCGCAAATAGTTCGGCACCCAACGACATCCCCGCAGTAAGCTACTCGACAGTATACCCCTTGACAATGTTCCTCAGAGTACTCACCGCACAGGTGCTGATACTGATGGCAATATAATAGTCGCTTTTTGTAAAAAGCTCCGCAAAGAATTTTGCCCCTTTTTTGTAAAAAAGCGGCACCAAAAAACTTTTGTACTATTAGTTTGCGGGTTTAGCGATAGCCTCAATGGCTATTACGACAAAAAAGAGATATGGAGTTTGTTCAAGTAAACTTGACAACTCCATATCTCTTTTTCATCGTACCCTCTACGAGGGTATCCCCTAAACCCGAAAAACCAATT
>JAFNVE010000192.1 GCA_017379955.1 Tidjanibacter sp.
GCTCGCTCTGTCGGCACTTGCTCGCACCACTCCCGAGACCTCAACAATCGCGGTTGGTTTGCTATCCGAAAGCGAGGAGTATATCATAACTCGCTGACTGACAGCACCAATACGACCACGAGGATTAAACCTCAACTCCAACTTGCCACTCTCTCCCGCTGCCAAAACCTTACTCTCCGGCTCGGCTTGCAGACAGCCACAAGTAGTCGTTATGCGGGTGATTACCAATGGTTTATCACTCTTATTCTGCAAAGTCACAACTCCGATCCACGCTCCGCCATCCTCGGCCACCGTACCCATATTCACCTTTCCGCCATCTGATACGACCAGCGGAGAGTCGGCAACAGTTGTCTGCATATTTACACTATCGCGCACCTGCTGAGGTATCAGCACCATCTGTGCCGAGAGGCTACCCGATAGAGCGAGCAAACAGAGGAGTATGGTTACTCGTCGCAACATCTCTTATATCAAATCCTACAACCAGCCACTCTCACCTGCCAGACCACGCACGGTGATAGTGAAGTTGTGAGTCTCGCCATTGGAAGCGGTAATCGAAGCAGTAGTCACACCCGCTGCAAGGCCGCTGAACACCAATTTGTCGCCGCTCTTGGCCACACTTGCCACGGAGGTATCGGCAATATTTACTGTATAGGTCAAATCCTCGCCACCCACAAAGTAGCGCGCAGGGATAACAGCCACACTACCCTCAGTGGGGATATAGAGGTTGGGGAAGCGCATAGCCACACCGCCCTGCTGGATAGCTGCGAGCAGAGCCTCGGCACTAACCTGACCGCTACCCATCTTACCCTTATAGTCGTCAAGGTTCATATTCATAGGCTGCTGAGGGCCAATATCGGCAACATAGCGGGTGTAGAACTTCTTACCCTTAACATAGTCATCGAAAGGCACTGCCGTATTAATCACCATATCGCGAATCTCCTCGGCCTTGAAGTGCTTGCGCAGGTCGGCAGCATAGGAGATACCAAGCGCAACAACACCCGAAACGTGAGGACAAGCCATCGAAGTACCCTCCATATAGCCATAACCGCTGGGGCTGACGTGATAGGGAAGGGTCGAGAGCACGCAACCTACCTCACCGTAGTTGTGCTCCTCGTCTACATAGTCCCAATAGTAATCCTGGTCGCCACCTGGAGCCGATACCGAAGTACCGGGGCCGTAGTTGGTGTAGACAGCAGGGGTAAAGTCAGCAGCAGTAGCGGCCACCGAGATATAGTCGTCCGAGGCACCAGGATAGCCCGCCATAGGAGCCGACTCATTGCCACCCGCAAAGACTGCCACACCACCCTCAATAGGGCCATTGGGCGAACCTGCGTTGTGTACGAAGTAGTCGAGAGCATCCTTCTCCAAGGGTGCACCTGCCTCCCAAGCCTCCTGCGAGTCGAAGCCTGCCTCGCCCCAATCGTAGACATTGGCACGACCCGACACATATCCCCAGCTACACTGCAAAACCACAGCACCATTATCGGCCGCATATTTGATAGCGCGAGCAACGTGGATACCTGTTGCACCCATATTGCCCGAGAAGAGCTGACAAACCATAATCTTCACACCCGGGCGGTCGGGAGTACCACCAGCGATAGAGCCGATACCCAAGCCATTATTATTCATCGCTGCAATCACGCCTGCAACGTGCGAGCCGTGACCCGAGTCGTAGGCATCGTTCCAGGTGATTGCACCTGTCTGGCGAGCGAAGTTATAGCCATTGTAGTCACCAGCATAGCCATTGCCGTCGTTATCCTCCATCGAGCCACGCACCTCGTTGGGGTTGACCCAGATATTATCCTTCAAGTCGGGGTGATTTACAAAGACACCCTCATCAAGAACTGCCACAATGACATCGCTATTACCCATTGTGCGCTCCCAAGCCTTCTCGACCTGCACATCGGCATCCACAACCGACTTAACACTCTCGCCCTTAACGAACTGGTCGCCACGGTTGATGAGGTGCCACTGAGCCGAAAGCAGAGGGTCAGCCTCACCACCCGCACGGGTAGCAGCACCCATCTTGTTCATCTTCTCCAACGAGAGAGGTGTTGCCTTGCCTGTAAAGGCACGCTTGATGGTGCGGTTGAAGTCAATCTTCTGCACCTCGCCCAGAGGAGTAAGCATCTCGGCTACCTCCTCGGCGGTATAGTCGCCACCAAAGCGCACCACATACCAACGGTCGAGGCCCACATCGTGTTTCACCTCGCGCTGAGTAGCCATCTCGGGGAATACCGGCTCAATCTCAAATACCTCAACGAGCTCCATCACCCTGTCGACACTCACTGCACCACTACGGGTAACAGCACCGCTACGGCTTGCCACACTTGCGGATAAAGCCTCAGCCACCTCGGGCGAGAACTTCACCAACACCTCACCCTCTACAAAGGGTGCCTCGGGCTCTGTCTTATCAAAAGTCGGTTCGGAAGAGCAACCAGCCAAAAGGGTCAGCGCTCCAACAACTGCAATTGCTTGTATAATAAATCTCTTCATACTTGGAATTTTCTCTCTTGCAATATATTATTCGGTAGGCTCCTGCTCGGGGGCATAACTATCGGCCATCTTCTTATCGGGATAGACCTCATAGTAGTAGTTGAGGTTGATAGGCTCGTTGTCAAACATAGCCGCTGTGCCATCCTGAGCACGACCCTCCTGCGGGAAAACAAGGCTGTAAGGGATCCACCAATCGAGTGCGGGGTGATACAACAACCAATCGGGCAACTTACCCGACAGACGGTTGAGGTTAATCGAAAAACGCTTGGTGGTGGGCATAACCTTCTTGATTTTGTTGTCCACAAGGAATCGGGGAAGGGTGTCTGCCTCAATCAAATCCTGCTCTGTGTAGTAGGGGAAATCGTCATCGTCAAGCAGATCGGGAATCTCGCCCTGCAAGTAGTTCACCGAGAGGACAAGAGTATCCAAACCCCACTTGATGAGGTCAACGGGGAACTCAGGCTCGTCGATAAAGCCACCAATCTCGGTCTTGACAGTGTTGCTCAAATCGTAGACAGTGCTACGCTGATTGGCATTGAGAATCAGAGCACGCAGTTTGGGGAAGTTCTCCTTAGTGAGGACATCGGGGACAGTCTGGAAGTTGTTAGCACCAAGGTCGAGGTGCTCCAGATTCTTCAGATTAGCAAGGCTCTCAGGTACATCCACAAGGCCATAACCACCCACAGTCAGACTACGCAACTGGGTAAGTTCGGCAATATCGTCACCGAGTTCCAGACTACGCATAAAGGTATTTGTGTTACCGAAGAAGTACAACTCCTCGGCAGCGGTGAGATACTTAACCTCGAAAGGCAATTTCTCGGTAGTGTTAAACAAGGTAAACTCCGCTCTGCGCACACGGCCTACATTTTCGGGAGTGCAACCCTTATCGCCCGCAGTCCAGAGAGTGACACCGTTCCACATCTCCATAGGCTGCGAAGGGTCAAACGGAGTGAGCATACGCAGTGCACGACCGATACAGAGAAGAGCCACCGAGTCACCCGCACGAGTGTTGGGGATGATAGGCTCGGCTGCCTCCTGCTTGACATTTAGGCGGTCGGCATGGTCGAGGGTAATGCTTTTGCGAGGGGTGAACTGCACCTCAGCAAGTCGCTCGGAGGGCGAGGAGTTGATATCCCACTTAAAGCGCACCTTCACCTGACGAGGACGAACACCACGGTCGAGGTTAAGGGTATATTTCTCTGTCGAGAGCCACGACTCTGCCGCGCCAGGGATATCGACACGGAAGTCGACATTGCTGGTCACCAGAAGATCGAAGTAGCGGTTATCGTACTCATCGTAGTTGCTCAGGCTCACCTCTGCCTTATCGATAGTAATCGAATAAGGGAAGCCCTTCTGATTGATTTTTACCTCTTTGGTCTCCCAGGTTGCGAGATTCTCAATACGCACCACACCTGTACGAGGCTCAGCATAGAGTGCCGAATCAATCTTCACCTCACACACCACATCGCCCACACCATTGGCAGGAGAGATGGTAATCCAGGGGTTGTCAGTCGAGGCAATCCACTTGTCGGTAGATTTAATCTCAATCTTCTCCACGCCGCCCACAGCTTCGACCTCAATGGTCTCTTTGTCGAGTGCGATGGGGAGTTTTTCGCCCACGGGCTTACAAGCGAAGCCGAGCAGGGCAACAAACAATACTGCTATATATATCTTTCTATTCATATTCTCTCTACTTTAAGCCGATTACTCCAACATATAGTCACAACCGATAATATTCTGACTCTTGTCATAAATAAGTATATAGGCACCCTGCATCCACGCATAGCATACATCCGAAGCGTCGAAGATGATATTGGGGTTATCGCTGATATCGAGGTAGTAAATCAGGGTCGAGATTGCGTCATCAATGCGGCGCAAGTCGTTCGAGCCGAGATAGAGGCCACGCAAACCCTTATGGTTTGCGACACCCTCGGGCCACTCCTTCAAGCAACGGTTGCCATCCTTATCGCGCTGAGCACGCACCGAGTAGACGGTGAGTTCGGTACAATCCAGAGGCTCAAAGGGGAAATGCTCAAACGAATTGTACGACAACTCTACGCCATAGAGATAGGGCAGATTGGCAGCGTGCAACTCGCGAGGCAGGTCGGTGAGGTTGTTGTACGACAAGTCAAGCGAAACCAGAGCGGGCGAGTTGGGATAAGTGAACGCACCGGCAGGAATCTTCTCGATACCGCAAGCACGCAGGATGATATATGCAACCAGCGAGTTACTCTTGGCAATAGCCATAGGATACTCCTTCAACTCAGGATTATTGGCAAGAGTGAAGGTCTCCACATTAAGACCACGATACTTGCCACTCTTCTCACCCTCGAAGCCCTTGATACGGTTACCCGAAAAGTCTACCGACTTGATAACGATACCGCTATTTGCATCGAAGATATCGGGCACCTCCTCCAAAAGGTTGTTCTTCACCGACATGGTCTCCAGACCCGAGTAGCCGCAGAAGTAGCCGTTTGCATCCTTGGGCAGCGAGGTGAGGCGGTTGTTGTCGAGATACAACTGCATCAGCTCCACGTTCTTGCCGAGGGGGTAAATCTTGCTAATCTTATTGTAGGCCAAATCGAGCATAGTGAGTCGCTCCATATCCTTGAAGGTCTCGGGCAACTCCTCCAACGAGTTCTGACGGCAATAGAGAATCTGGATTGCACTCTTCGATGGACCTGTCGAGAGGGCACTCAGACCCTTATATATCTCCTCAGCCGACCACTGACGGTTATTCGAGATATTGAGGGCCGCAACATTGGGCAGTTGAGCCAAACCAATAGGGAACTCGGTGAGGTTGGGGCAGTTATAAATCTCAACATCGGTCAGCGAGACGAGAGAACCCAACTCCTCGGGGATGCTCTCAATTGCACTATTTGCGATATAGAGGTACTCCAAGCGAGTGAGGTTGCCAATCTCCTCGGGAAGCGAGAGCAGACCATTGCAGAGAGTACCGTGGTTGGTATCCATAAGTTTCACTCGCTGCTCGCCGGTAGCCATATTGAGAATCTCCTTTTCGCTCATAGTGTCATACATCTCGATTGCACGAATCGAGATACCGTTCTCCTTCAACGCACGAGCAATAGGCTCGGTGGTCTGAGTTGCAGGGTGAATCTGGTGTAACAGTTTTCCGTGATTCTCCAAGCGCATACGGCCACGCTCCGACAGCGACAACGAACTATCCAAAGTGGGGTCGTAGGTGAAGACATTGAGGTCGTTGTGAGTACCGAGATATAGCTCAATCAGCTGGGTAAGCTGACCGATTGCGGGCGAAAGATGGCCCTTGAAGCCAAAGTCGCTGATATCAATCTTCGCAACACGACCGTTGGAGTGCAACTCAACGCCAGGCTGGTCACCCCACAGGTCGGGATCTTTGTTGAAGTCCCAATTAGCACCCTTAGCGAAATTCTCGCCAATATAGTACCACTCCTCACCACTGAGGCTCTTCCAGATGTTGTAGAGTGCGTAGTAGTCTTTGATATATTCATCGGCCTCACGCATCGCAATCTTAACATCGGCCTTTGTGGTCTGGTTATCCTTCACCTCAAAGTCATCGCTTTTAGGCGAACGATTCACTTCAAGCAACGACTCGCTACTATCGTAGAGTTCGTAGGAGGTGATACGATATTTGCCCGCTTTGAGCATCAGGAGCGAATCAACAGTGATTGTCGAGGTGGTGTAGCCAAACTCATCGCTCTGGTAATCATCCTCGTCCAGATGGAGGTCGAAGGTGGTGGGAATCATCGAGAAGGTAGTCGGGTTGGAGGTGCTACCCGATGCCATAACCTGTGCTACGGTCAGTGTGACATACTTTGCCTCGTCGAAAGTATACTCGCGAACGGGGGCTTTCTGCACGGCAGGATTATTCTCAAACGAGGAGAAATCCTTTCTCAAAGTGAACTGAACACCACCACGGGGCTGAACATTAACCGTCAGGTCGTGCACAACAAGTCCACCCTCGGTTACGGTAAACTCGCTCATTTCGCCCGAAGTGCTATTATAAATCACCTCGTCCAGCGCATCGTAGAGCGAGAAGGTAATCACCTTATACTCACCGATGAGCAGTTTCAGTTTATCACTACGCAGACCAAACTCTGCCGAAGCCTCATCCGCTGCCGAGAGAGTAAGAGTCTGAGCGATAGTGGTTTCACCAAACGAGAGCGTCACCTTGATTTTATGAGCCTCGCCAAGTCGGTCGAGCATTGTCTGCACGGCACGACTACCCACATCGCTCTTGGCGGCGGGCTGGTAGGAGGCCTCTTTGTAGAGTTTAAACTGTGCGTATCCGTACTCCTGTTCGCGATAGTCGGGCACATCCTCGGTACAACTACTAAGGAGTGCGCCAAAGAGCAGTGACAGCACTACGCATACGTTAAAAAATCGTCTTCTCATTATCATATAAAATTCTCGGTGATACCTCATTTGTCTGGTTGGTTAAAAAAGAGGTATGCCCCACCCCAACCAAGCGCGGGGCATACCTGTATAGAGTTAATTGTTATTACTCAGCAATATCGAGAGTTACAGCAAGTGCGAAATCTAAATTGCTAAGACTTTCGCCGAACAATAAATAACCGGTCTTGCCATCACCCGCAGCATTGGTGGTAATCATACTGCAACCCTCGCTATACTCAAAGTGGAGCCACTCAGCATCATCTGGATTCTCATAGAAATAACTAGGGTTCAGACCATTAATCATCGACATTGTGTGGTACTCCTTGGTGAAGGTAACGTGCCATACCTCAGTTACGCCATAGTTCATACTGCAATAGTTATAGAGAGGACCGCTGGTCACTTTTACCAACGACGAGCCATCAACATCTTCAGCGGGACCGGGATATGCGAACTCCAAAACGATACCCTCATCACCGCCACCTGCTGCGTTAGCGTTGAAACGCGCGTAGATAGTAGCAGTAGTGCCATCTGCATACTCAATGTAGAGACCACCCTCATAATCGCCGGTATTCTCATTGTATGCTGCAGTGGCAGTCGGGTGGTTGATATTCATCTGCACCTTGAACTTGGTATTGTCAGCAGCAGGACGCCAATAGGTCAACCAAGATGCATCCCAATCGTTCTCAACATCATAGAACTCACCCTGTGCATTGAGAATGCTGATATAGATATTGCTAATCTCCTTCTTGCTGATGAAGGTTACATCATCATTATCCCAATCCTTGGTATAGAGCAGGTCATAACGCTCGGTTGCGTTGCCCAGCACATTGTGAGGCCAATCGTTACCATTTGCCGAGATACCGAAAGCAATCTCCTCACCAAAAGCGTGCTCATACTCAATGGTTGCGGGAGCACCCTCCTGCTTGATAGTGGTGAGCAGATAGGGAAGATAGGCCTCAGCCACCTCACCGGTAGGCATACCACCCTCAAACTCCGACATCTCATAGGGGTCAATCGACATATTAGCGGGCAGAGCAAATACCATAGCCTCGCGAGCAGGGCCCTCGTTTGCCTGAACAGCAATCTCTACATCGCGGCTCTGGATTACAGAGTCGTCCGAAGCATCCCACTCAGCGATAGTAGCGGTTACCCACTCAACATCAATTGTAGGCATCTGCATACCAAACTGCGACTCAAAGGTGAAGGGGACAACCTGCACGCCATCAACAGCAATCACCGAGCCGGTAGCAGTACCACCCTCAACATAGTCACCCAACATTGCGTGGTATGCATCACCTGCATTGTTAAACTTCGAGATCTCTGCGAAGTCCAATACGAGGTAGTCCGCAGCAGCAGGAATCGACACCTTCAAGGTAGCAACCTCCAACGAAGTGTTGGTTGCATCAACAAACTTCAAGGTAGCCTCCGAAGCCTCCAAGGGGTACTTCGAAGCGTCGCCTCTGAGCCACAACTCAGTAACGCCGCTCTCGCCACCAGCGATGGGCATAATCCACTCGGGAGTACCATCAACGCTCCAATCGAAGTTTGCGTTAATCATAACGTGGGTCATAAAGCCATTAACCTCATCGGGCCAAGCAAGCTCAACGCCGTCAGCACCAACAGGAGTGCTCTCGTACGAGAAGGTCAAATCACCACTCTCAGCATATACAAAACCCCAATCATCCATCTCCACGGGATAGATATTGAGCACACGGTCAGTCTTAGCCATAGTAAGCTCGGCAACAACCTGCTCCTGGTCGCCCATCTTCATAGTGAGCACGCAAACGTGGTTATTGTCGAGATCCTTCAACTCGGCAACCTTAACCTGAATCTTAACATCATCGCTTGCCTTGCCACGCAACGAGTATACGCTGTTGCCGCCATCAACCAACGAGAAGTAGGTAGCCTCCTCCTGATTCATCGAAATCTCCCAGTCGAGATTTGCTGCAAAAGTCAAGTTCACAATCTCACCAGCACCGACTGTGCGAGTAACCTTTGCGGGGAACTCGGGAAGTACGGGTTTGGGATCGGGCTTACAAGCAGTCATCACTGCACTGATGCAGAGAAGACCAACCAACAATCTAAATACTTTCTTCATATCTTCTACAAAATTGAGTTTTATAATAATTATATCTTATTGATTTTCTACTACATACCCTGCTTTTTAAGGTCGGCAGCCACCTCGTCACTCACCCACTCCAAGATAGAGTAGAAGTGACCAACAGTACCAATCATCTCGCCCAAGTCCTCCACATAGACCTCGTTCCACAACTCAACAAATCTCTGACAGGAGTTGAAGTAGGAGGGGTAGTAGGAGCTATGGGTGGTAAGGATGTGGTTGTCGCCCAGAATCTGGCCAAAGACCGATGCCTCGTCACTCAAAAGCTGGTCTTTATCCATAGTAACCAGAGGGTTAGCCGCATTGCTCGGGTCGAAGGTGATGGTGAGGTCGTAGCCATCATAGAAGCAGTCGTGCAGAATCACGGTATTGGGCACCGAGGGGTGTACCGAGGTCTGAATCAGTCGCTGGTAACTTGCGTTATCTCCAGGATAGGAGCGCAGCAGAAGGGAGGTAACAACACACCAACCCGAGAAGTTATTCACATCAAACGGGCAAGCCTTGTACATCACCACCTTGGTCTGCTTATTCTCCTTGTAGAGTTCCCAATCGAGAGCCTCGGGATTAATCAGACGAAGAGTAAAACCAAGCGAGTCGGTAGGCTCAATATTATCGTACAGACCCTTGATTTTCACCTCGGTAGCAAGTTTGCCTGCGGGAATAGTCACACTATTCGACAGGAGCTGGAAGTGCTTACCCTCCACAGCATTGCTGCCCTGGTCGACAACCTCGATACCAAAGGTGCGGTCGTAGTCACGAGCCACGGTCGAGGAGAGAGCCACGGTGAAATACTCCTCATCGGGGGTCACCATATTAATCGACATTGTGTCGGCAAATATCACATACTCGGCATCGGAGTAGGTTGTGTACTCCTCATCACACGCCACAAAGAGTGACGATGCAAAAGCCAAGAGTGTAAAAAATCTCAAAAACTTCATATATATATTATATATAGGTATCCAAACTATCTGTTACTCTCATTACCTACTACCTCCGAGCCGGGCGACTCAATCTCGTGCTGAGGGATGGGCCAAACGAACAGAGGGTTGTCTGCGGTGATGCGGAGCGAACTACCCTCCTCCAAGGAGTGCATCTGAGGTTTGCGCACAAAGCCACCGCCATTATAGAGCGTACCCCAACGTTTGAGGTCGTGCAGGCGGAAACCCTCCATATAGAGTTCCCTCACACGCTCCTCGGCAATCTTCTGCAAGAAGTCATCCTCCGAGAGCGAAATGTTGCTGCCCGATGTGTAACGAGCACCACGCAGAGTGTTCATATCGCGCGAAGCAGC
>JAFNVE010000193.1 GCA_017379955.1 Tidjanibacter sp.
ATGATTATAAGAGAAACAACAGCAAACGCCTTTTTCTTCCAGGAAACATCCGAGAACAAACAAGCAATAGCTGCACCCAACGTGATACAAACTATCATTGCCTGGCCCGTGGCGCTGGCCACCATATCTGTCCAGAAGTCGGTTGTGTTTCTGGCATCGGCGCCGAGATTGGAAATGTAGTTCAGCGCATAGTGAGCCAAGCAGCCCACAGCCAACGTGAACACCACACTATCCAGCTTCTTAAGAGATTATTTGTATATCCCATTAGGAGGAAAGTATCGTAGGTATAGCAGTATATTGTTGACAATGCTTTTGGGAGGATTGTGGCATGGTGCTGGATGGAATTTTGTTTTTTGGGGTGGATTACATGGGGTGGCTTTATGTGTAAATCATATATGGAGAAAGACAAGTAGAGTGGTACCGAATGTTGTCTCCTGGGGGGGGACAATAGTAGTTGTTACGATATTTCCTATTCAAAATAGGCCTTCAGCTCATTTGCAATCTCGGTTCTGCCCGAGTCCTCAGCCAACATATAGAGTTGCGCTAACATCGAATAAGCGGTGTCGAGTTGCTCGGCAACAAGGCCGATGCGGTTCTCGGGGAACGAGGAGTAGTAGAGAACGTGCTCAGCCACATCGGTTGCGAAGTCGAGCAGGAGTTCATCACCGCGCTCGGTCTCGCCGGCCAGGTAGTAGGCGTCGATATAGGCCAACATCTCGAAGTCGAAGTTGCCACCATCGCCCCAGCCAACCTGAGTGAGAGGAATAACCTCCAAGCCGCGGTCGAGTACCTCAACAGCACCCTCCTTGTCGCCTCTCTGGAGCAGACCCATAGCCAGGCGGGCAAAGCCCAGGCGAATCTGCACCGAGCGGATATTATAGCGCGAGAAGTTATCTACATACACATCGGGGTCGGCCACATTGCCATAGCGGAACTTCTCCATCAGGTTGGTGTAGAGGTAGTCTACATCGATACGGCCAATCTCGAGGCTCGACTCAACCTTGGTCTTGATAGGCACAAAGCGGTATGCGTAGCCGTCGTATTGGAGGTAGTCCAGCAGGCCGATATTCTGCAACAGCGAGGGCTGTGTGAAGTAGATGGGTCGCTCCCAATTCCAGTTTGCCAGCAGGTCGAGAATCATCACCTCGGGTTTGCTGATAGTCTCGCCTTTCAGCTCAAGGGTGATGGTGTCGAGAATCAGGTCTGCATCCTCGGCGCGCACAACGCCTGTCTTGAGGACATTTTCCTTATTTACAGGCAGGAGCAACTTGCGTGCGGGAATCAGATCCATCGACATACGGTCGGTAACATCGATGCGAGTTGCGGGGCTGTCGCTATATACCACAGCCATCGCCTGCTTGATATCGATGGGGTTGGGGTATATCTCCTGCACATAGCAGAAGTCGCCTGCAAACATATACTTGTGGCGTGGCATCTTGAAGGGGATAGCCTCCGACTCGTTGTAGCGGTGCTTCATCTCCTCGATGTACCAGCCGCCACCCAGATAACTCTGGTTCATAATGCGAACATCGGGGCGCACGCCCTCAACCTCCTGATTATACCAGAGAGGATAGGTGTCGTTGTCGCCATAGTTGATGACGATAGAGTTGGGAAGTGTGCCTTCCAGGTAGTTGTAGCCCGCATCGCGCATCACATAGCGGCCACTACGGTCGTGGTCGTCCCAGTTCTGGGCGAGCAGAATCACAGGCACACAAGCGCAGAGCAGGGTAGCCACAGTAGCGGTAATCATACCTCTGTTCTTGCCCTTGGTGAGCAACGAAATCCACTCCTCGACCTTCATAACACCAAGACCAATCCACATTGCAAAGGCATAGAAAGAACCTACGAAGACATAGTCGCGCTCACGAGGCTCGCCGGGTGCCATATTGTGATATACCGCCTGTGCAAAGCCAATCATAAAGAAGATGAGCATCACCACGGTAAAGTTCTTCGGGTCGCGGTTGAGCTGATAGAACAGACCAATCAAGCCCAGGATGAAGGGGAGGAAGAAGTATGTATTGCGTCCCTTATTGTTCGCCTTGCTTGCAGGGAGCAGATCCTGCGGGCCGAGGAACATCTCGTCAATAGGCTTGATACCCGAGAGCCATTGGCCGTCGGTGACCTCGCCTGTCGATTGGTTGTCGCTCTGGCGACCCACAAAGTTCCACAGGAAGTAACGCCAATACATAAAGTTGAGTTGGTAGTTGAAGAAGAAGCGCATATTGTCGCCAAACGACGGCACTTCAATCTCACGACCGGCATAGTTTACCTTGTGTGAGCCATCCATACCGCTCCACAGACGATAACCCTCGTCCTTGCCATCTGCCCACATACGGGGGAAGAAACTCTTGAACTCCTCGGGCTGGATATAACCCTTCACAGAGAGTGCCGACTGGTATTTGCCATCGTCACCCACATAGTATTTGTCCTCGTAGACAAAGTCGGTCATAGGGGTAGTGAAGGGGTAACCTGTAACGATAGGCTTCGCTCCATATTGGTCACGGTTGAGCAGGTAGAGGAGCGAGTAGGGGTTGTCTGGGTCGTTGCTGTTCATAGGGGGATTGGCAGCCGCACGGATAATCACCGAGGCGTAACTCGAATAGCCAATCATAATCATCGTAAGGCAGAGCATAATGGTATTAGCTAGACGCTTGCCCTTGCGGTGGGTGAACCACAACGAGCCGAAGAGCACCACAAACAGAGCCACAGCGTAGATGCCGAAACCGACATTTACGGGCAGACCGAAGGTGTTGACACACAGACGGTCAAACCAAGCACCAATAGCGGTGGTGTAGGGGATGATAAGCGAGTTGATAGCGAAGAGGAGGGCTCCCGCAATCGCTGTCGCATAGATAACGCCCTTGGTGGTCACCTGCGGATACTTCTTGAAGTAGTAGATGAAGACCAAAGCGGGGATAGTCAGCAGGTTAAGGATGTGGACACCAATCGACAGACCCATCAGGTAGGCAATCAGCACCAGCCAACGTGTGCTTGTGGTGTTATCGGTCGCCTGCTCCCATTTCAGAATAGCCCAGAAGACCACTGCCGTAAAGAGCGACGACATCGCATAAACCTCCGCCTCGACAGCCGAGAACCAGAAGGAGTCGGTAAAGGCGTAGGCGAGCGAGCCGATAAAGCCTGCTCCCATCACTGTCCAGAATCTGCCATTGCTCATCTGCTCAAAACTCTCCGCACCTGTCAGGCGACGGCCGAGGTGGGTGATGGTCCAGAAGAGGAACATAATGGTAAGTGCTGAGCAGAGCACCGACATGATGTTGATGGCAAGTGCCGCAAACTCGGGGCTCGGAGCAAACATCGCGAAGAAGCGGGCGATGAGCATAAAGAGGGGTGCACCGGGAGGGTGACCTACCTCCAACTTGTACGAGGTGGCAATGAACTCGCCACAATCCCAAAGGCTTGCCGAGGGCTCAACGGTGAGCAGATAGACCAACCCCGAGAGGAGGAAGGTGAGCCAACCGATGAGGGTGTTTAGTTGTTTTCTATCCTTCATACTATTTTTGTGTTTCTCTTTTTTCGTTGTGAGAGTTGTTCAAACTGCAAAGATAATTATTTCTCCCGTTATTAAACGCTAAATTTCTGTCGGCAAGTGCCTCGGGTGGCTAAAATTTTGCATAATTAGTCCTTCGGTGTCACTTGCCTTAAAAAAATAGATAGGATGTGGCAGACAAAATTGGTTGTAAACGATTTTTCTCTTAATTTTACACCCTAAATAATTAATTAAAACACTATGGAACAGAAAGGTCTGATGCTATACAACACTCTCTCCCGCACTAAGGAGGAGTTTACCCCCTATAACCCGCCCCACGTTGGCCTCTATGTCTGCGGCCCGACCGTGTATGGCGACCCGCACCTGGGACACGCACGCCCCGCGGTAACATTTGACCTGCTCTTCCGCTACCTCACCTCGCTGGGCTACAAGGTGCGCTATGTGCGTAACATCACCGATGTAGGCCATCTGGAGCACGATGCAGATGAGGGTGAGGACAAAATCACTAAGAAGGCACGCTTGGAGAAGTTGGAACCTATGGAGGTATCGCACTACTACACAGAGCGTTATCACCGTGCTATGGACGAACTCAATGTGCTCACACCCTCGATTGAGCCTCGCGCTTCGGGTCATATCATTGAGCAGATTGAACTCGTGAAGAAGATTCTCGAAGAGGGTTTTGCCTACATCTCTG
>JAFNVE010000194.1 GCA_017379955.1 Tidjanibacter sp.
ACCACATAGTTTTTGACATCCTCGGCCGTTATCTCGTTGCCACTGAGGATGATAAGACGCTCCATCACGTTGCGCAGTTCGCGGATATTGCCACTCCACGGCATCTTCTGCAATTCGGCAACAGCCTCTGCCGACAAAGGTTTTTCGGGGATACCGTACTCGGCCGCAATGCGCGCTGAGAAGTGGGCAACAAGGGCGGGAATATCGTCAAGTCGTTCCGCGAGGGGTGGCACATCTATCACAATCACGCTCAATCTGTGGTACAAATCCTCGCGGAAGTTCCCCTTGCGAATCTCCTCGCGCAGGTTCTTATTCGTAGCCGCCAAGACACGCACATCGACCTCGATATCCCTATCGCTACCCACCCTGCTAATCCTGCTCTCCTGCAAGGCACGCAGCACCTTGGCCTGTGCCGAAAGGCTCATATCGCCAATCTCATCCATAAAGAGAGTGCCACCGACGGCCTGTTCAAACTTGCCTTTGCGTTGGCGTATGGCAGAGGTAAACGCCCCTTTCTCGTGGCCAAACAGTTCGCTCTCAATCAGTTCCGAAGGTATGGCAGCGCAGTTCACCTCCACAAAAGGGCCACCTGCGCGGTTGCTCTTCTCGTGCAGCCAGCGAGCCACAAGTTCCTTGCCCGTGCCGTTCGCTCCCGTAATCAGCACGCGTGCCTCGCTCGGTGCCACACGCTCGATGAGCCGCTTTACGCGCTCGATGCGTGGCGAGGAGCCAATGATAGGCTCAACAGACGAGTGGTGCGCTGTGCGACGCATACGCTGAGGCAGGGCGACCACCTCCGCCTCGGGAGTGCTACTCAGCCTCTCGCGCACAACCCTCAGCAGACGATTCATATCTATCGGGCGGGTGATAACATCCTCGGCCCCTTTGTGGAGCAGTTCGACCACTCGTTCCACTTCGGCACAATCTGTGAGAGCAATCCACGGTGATTGGCAGAGAGCAGCAAAGGAGTCCTCGGCGATGGTCAGGTCGTAGCGTTTGCGTGCAGGCTCGGTACTCCCATCGGTAGTATCGACCGAGTAGCCCTCAAATTCGAGTCGCTCTTTCAGGGTGTTGCGCATGGCACGCGAAGGGTCGATGATTAAGATTTTTTTACTCATTATTATATTGGTCTTTTGGCAACAACTCTACCTTCCCGACACTACAATCTCGGGCAAGACAAAACGTCCAAAAATTTGGTGGTTTAAAGATTTAGTGTTAGATTTGTGGCAAAGTTAGCAAATCGATTCTCCCTCCAAAATGCGAGCCCGATTTCGTGTCGAGGGGTGCGAGAGCCAAAATCGGGGCTTTCCGTTGTACTCCTTTTGGGTAGCCCAATCCGACCTCCGGGTCGAAATCGTTTAGTTCCAACTTAGTAGATTTGAAAAGTTAGTTTAGGCGTGTTAGTTGCGTTTGTGCGTGCTGGTCTATGGTGCATTTTACATTAAATCCGCTTCACCTGTTACCTTCCCAACGCCCATTAGCATTACCAACGCAAAATGTAAAAAATATGAAGAAGAATTATAATGTTGATCGCACCTCACTCCAACTGCCGGAGTATGGTCGCCATATTCACGATATGGTCAACGAACTGATGACCATAGAGAATCGTGCCGAGCGCAATCGCAGGGCGCGTGTGCTGGTGGCAATTATGGCTAACATCAAGCAGACCAGCAAGGAGAGCGGCAACCCCGAGCGCAGGCTTTGGGATCATCTCTATATTATGTCCGACTTCAAACTCGATGTGGATAGTCCCTATCCCGTGCCTACTCCCAAGAGCCTTGCTCCCACCCCTGCGCGTATGCACTATCCTGAGGGTCGTATCGCGATGAAGCACTATGGTAAAAATGTGCGTAATGTGGTGCGTGTGTTGGAGAATCTGAAAAATCAGCAGGTGGTAGATACTATAACGGGTAACCTTGCTCGTTATATGCGTACCAAGAGTTATGAGTATAATCAGGAGCACCCCAACAACGAGGTGATTATAAAAGATATAAAACGTATGGCTCTTGGCACTATTGAGGTGGACGAAGAGGCAATCAGTTCGCTCAAAAGTGACTACAAACAGAACTTTACCCCCTATGGCAAGAAGGGTCAGTTCCAGAAGAAAAACAACAAGAACCAGAAAAACCAGAAGATTGTCATCAGAAGAAACCACAAGTAGAGTCTATCGGCCGACCCGCTGAGCTCAGAGTGAGCAAATTGGCGTGTGGTTGTGCTGATTTTTAGAAGAAAAAGATTATCTTTGTGGCAGTTTTTGAGAACCCCGAAAAGAAGAAATGAAAAAGTTATTTGTAATTCTCAGTATAGCAGCACTTTGCGCTTGCTCGTCGAACAAAGTTAAGGTAGAAGGTAAGTTTGTTGGTATGGAGTCCGACACCGTTACTGTTGAGCGCATTGGCGCACTCGCTTCGTCGGTTGCCGACACTATCGTTGTTGACGAGAAGGGCGCGTTTAAGTTTAGCGTTGAGTTGCAGGGTGGTGAGCCCTCGCTCTACACCTTCCACGCAGGCAATCGCGACATCGTTCTGCTCCTCACCCCCGGTGACCGTATTCGCCTCAACTCGGCAGTTGGTATGGCGGGTGGCTACTCGGTTGAGGGCTCGCAGGAGTCGGAGCTTATCCGTGAGGTGACCGATATCCTCAACAATGGCGCAGCGCGTCTGGACTCGATTATGAATAACTATTCGCTCGAAAATATCTCCGAGGCGGAGCGCAAGAGCCTTGGCGAGAGTTACGCACGCGAGTACTACGCAGTGAAGCGCGAGCAGATTCGCTTCATCGTGGAGAATAGCGGCTCGCTTGCTGCGCTCTATGCCCTCTACCAGCGTCTGCCCAACGACCCCTACCTGGCAACAGGTGGCGATAGCGACTTGGTGTACTACCGTCTGGTGGCTGACTCGGTGAGTGAGAAATATCCCACCTCCCCCTACTTGGCGACCCTCCGTCGTCAGTTGCAGGAGGCAACAAATAGTATCGAGATGCAGAAGACTCTCGACGAACTTATGGAGAACCCTATGCCCTATCCCGAGATTGCGATGAAGGATATGTTCGGCAAGGAGCACAAACTCTCCTCGACACTCGGCAAGGTAGTTATTCTCGACTTCTGGACCACAGCCGACGCGAACAGCAGCCTGAACAACGCCGAGATGAAGGAACTCTACGAGGAGTTCGCAGAGCAGGGCTTGGAGATTTTCCAGGTGTCGGTAGACAGCCAGAAGGCTTCGTGGGTCAACGCAACTCAGCAGCAGCGTCTGCCCTGGATTAGCGTGTGGGACAACGCAGTGATTAACAGCGTTATCAACCACTACGCATTGCAGAGCGTACCCGCAAACTTTGTTATCGACCGCGAGGGTAACATCATCGGCCGCAACGTGACCGACGAGGCTCTCCGTCAGATGGTACGCAAAGCCCTCCGATAATCCCCGTATCTGCCGCCCTTGGTGCGGTAGATATCTTAAAACCCGCCCGACAGATGATATACTTCGCCTCCGATATGCACCTCGGTAACGGCTCCCCAGAGGAGAGCCGCGAGAGGGAGCGACGTGTGGTGGAGTGGCTGGGTGAGATAGCCTCCGACGCCACCGAATTGTTCTTGGTGGGCGATATCTTCGATTTTTGGTACGAGTATAAACGTGTTGTCCCCCGTGGCTTTGTCCGCGTGCTGGGGGCATTGGCGTCGCTTGCCGACAGGGGTGTGAAGATTCACTACTTTGCCGGCAACCACGATATGTGGCTCAGGGACTATTTTGCTCAGGAACTCGGGGCGACCATCTATCACCGTGGCCAGATTTTCGAACGCTGTGGCCACCGCCTATGGGTGGAGCACGGCGACCTCGTATATAACAACTTCCTCCGCAGTTCGAGGATGCTGAGTGGCTTTTTCCGTAGCCGCGTAGCCCGCTGGTTGTTCTCCAATCTGATACATCCGAATCTGGCAATGCGCTTTGGCCTCGCCTGGTCGGGCCACAGCCGCAAGAGCAAGGAGATTGCCCACCCCTTCCGTGGCGAGGGCGACTTCCTGGTGCAGTTCGCACGCCAGCACTCGGCAACCGCAGAGGCGGCCGACCTCTATATCTTCGGCCACAGCCACTGCGCTGAGGACTACCCTATTGGCAATGGTCGCAGGGCGATTATGCTCGGCCACTGGTTTGGTATGTCCCCCTGGGCAGCACTCGACGAAGAGGGCAATATCACACTCCATAAATAACGACTCCGATGAAACAGTATCACGACCTGCTACGCAGAATCCTCGACGAGGGTGTGGTCAAGAGCGACCGCACAGGCACAGGCACCAAGAGCATTTTTGGCCACCAGATGCGCTTCGACCTGAGCGAGGGATTCCCCCTGCTCACCACCAAGAAGGTATTCCTCAAAGGTGTGATTCACGAGCTGTTGTGGTTTCTGAAAGGCGACACCAATATCAAATATCTGGTGGACCACGGAGTGCATATCTGGGATAACGACGCTATGCGCCACTACAACACCATTGCCCCCGACTATGGTCTGCCACCCCTCTCGTGCCCCGTGTTCATCGAGCGCGTGCAGGCAGATGAGTTCACCATCATCGACAACTACCGCTATGGCGACCTCGGCAATGTCTACGGCAGCCAATGGCGCAGCTGGCCCGCACCCAATGGCAAGAGTATCGACCAGATAAAAAATGTGGTGGAGATGATAAAGAAGAATCCCGACTCGCGCCGTATGATTGTTTCGGCTTGGAACGTGGCCGAGATTGAGGATATGGCTCTGCCACCCTGCCACGTGCTGTTCCAATTCTATGTTGCCGAGGGCCGACTCTCGTGCCAACTCTACCAGCGCAGCGCAGACACCTTCCTCGGTGTGCCCTTTAATATTGCCTCGTACGCCCTGCTGACAATGATGATTGCCAAGGAGTGTGGCTTGGAGGCGGGCGAGTTTATCCACACCACGGGCGATACCCACCTCTACCTCAACCACCTGGAACAGGCCAAAGAGCAACTCTCACGCACACCCCGCCCCCTGCCCAAGATGATTCTTGCCGATGGCGTGAAGAGCCTCTTCGACTATAAGTACGAGGATTTCACCCTGACCGAATACGACCCCTGGCCCGCAATTAAGGCCCCGATGTCGTTCTAAGAGAGTATATAAAGGCGAACTTCTGCGTTATGCTCGGCTCGGCAGCACTATTTACGTTAAGGCCCCGATGTCGTTCTAAAAAAATTCAAAATTCAAAATAAGTTAAAACTGAGAGTGTCATTGAGTCACTCTCAGTTTTTTTTGATAGGGCTAATAGGGCGGGTGGGAGTAATAGGAGTAATAGGAGTAATAGGAGTAATAGGAGTAATGGGAGTAATGGGAATAATGGGAGTTTAAGGAGTTTAAGGATTATCCCTAAATTCCCTACTCTCCCTAATTTCCCTACTCTCCCTAATTTCAGTTT
This sequence comes from Tidjanibacter sp., assembly GCA_017379955.1. Taxonomy (GTDB): domain Bacteria; phylum Bacteroidota; class Bacteroidia; order Bacteroidales; family Rikenellaceae; genus Tidjanibacter. Next base: position 5,420 of record JAFNVE010000194.1, read on the forward strand.
TCACCTTTGCTCTTTGCTCTACTCTCCCTAACCTCCCTATATTCTCTCCTATCCACCCGATATCGGCAAGTTTTCGCTTGATTTTGCCCAAAAAGCCCCCATTTCTTGCCGATATCGGCAAGAAATCTTATATTTGTGCAGAAAATATGGCAGATAACTTGCCGATACCAATAGAATATGGATTACATTTCAGTTGCAGAGTTTGCCGAGAAGTTTGGCATTTCGGAGCGTACAGCGCGTAACTATTGCGCTACGGGCAAGATTGAGGGGGCAACCCTGATAGGTAAGACGTGGAGCATCCCTGCCGATGCAACCCCGCCGAGCCGCAAATCTCGACAGCGCACAACAATGCCTCTGCTTGCCGCTTTACGCCGCGAGAGGGAAGCCGGGATGAAAGGTGGTATCTATCACCGCACGCAGATTGACCTTACCTACAACTCCAACCACATTGAGGGCAGTCGATTGACACACGACCAAACACGTTTCATATACGAAACTAACACTATTGGTGTCGAAGGGGATACTCTGCGGATAGATGACATTATCGAAACCACAAACCACTTCCGATGTATTGATATGGTGATTGACCGAGCGGAGGAACGCTTAACCGAGAATTTGGTTAAGGAGTTACATCTACGATTGAAAGCAGGCACTTCCGATAGTTTGATGTCTTGGTTTAGGGTTGGCGAGTATAAGCATCTACCTAATGAGGTTGGTGGCAACGAAACCACCCCACCAGAGGAGGTACATCAAGAAATGTGCGATTTGTTGCGAGAGTATAACGCAATAAAACATAAAAGTTTTGAGGATATACTCGACCTCCACTACCGTTTTGAGATGATACATCCCTTCCAAGATGGTAACGGCAGAGTCGGTAGGCTGATAATGTTCAAAGAGTGTCTTGCAAATGGCATTGTCCCATTTATTATCACCGATGAACTGAAAATGTTCTACTATCGTGGCCTGCGCGAGTGGCCACGAGTGAAAGAATATCTGCGTGACACCTGCCTAACAGCGCAAGATAACTTTAAACTACTGCTCGATTACTTCAAGATTTCATATTAATAACAATTGACGATTTGCAAATATCCAAGCGTTGCGTAACTTTGCAGAGAGTAGAAATTAACCAAACAACAATATGATTAGCATAATAGTTGCCATTGCGAGCAATAATACGATAGGCTCGGCGAACTCGATGCCGTGGCACCTGCCGGAGGATTTCCGCCACTTCAAACAGGTGACGATGGGCAAGGCGGTGATTATGGGGCGCAAGACCTACGAGTCGATAGGCCGACCCCTGCCCGGCAGACGCAACATCGTCATCACACGCAACACCGCGCTCCGCATCGAGGGATGCGAGATGGCCTCCTCACTCGACGAGGCGATAGCCCTCTGCAACCCCGCGGAGGAGAACTTCATCATCGGCGGTGGCGAAATCTATCGCCAGGCAATGCCCCTGGCCGACAAGCTCTACATCACCCACATCGCCGCAGAGTTCGAGGGCGACACCCGCTTCCCCACCATCGGCCCCGAGTGGCAGGAGATTGCCCGCGAGGAGTTCCCCCGAGGCGAGAAGTTCCCCCACCCCTTCGCCTTTGTCGACTATGTGAGAGGGTAAGGAACGAGAGAAAGAGTACCGAAAATGACTAAAAATTTGCGGGAGAAGAAAATTTGTATTATATTTGCACCGCAATTCAGCGATAACATACCCCCAGGGGTCAGAGATACATCGCGGGGTGGAGCAGTTGGTAGCTCGTCGGGCTCATAACCCGAAGGTCAGAGGTTCGAGTCCTCTCCCCGCTACTTAGTGGAAAAATCGAAAGATTTTTCCACTTTTTTTATGGGCAATAGCACTTTCAGTGCTTTGGTCGTGTGAGAGTGAATCCTAGTGTGCGAGCACCCTAAATCCACTCTCACAATCCCAAGTGCGATGCACTTATTGCCCATAACAGTATTTTGCGGTGAGGACAATTAGTGGAGGTTGCGGTGATAATTATTAAGGTGCTGCGCACCAATTTCATAAGGTATCACCGCGAGGACAGCGCAAGCGCTGACCTTCGAGTCCTCTCCCCGCTACTAAAGCAAACGGAAGGTCAAAAGCCTTCCGTTTGTTTTAGTATATGGGGAGGACGAGAACCGTAGGTTCGGACAATCCGAGCAGCGAGCGCAGAGGGAGTTTACTCACTTTGCCGAGTCGCGAGAGATTGAAGACAAGCGCAAGCGCAGTCAATCCTCTCCCCGCTACTTAGTGGAAAAATCGAAAGATTTTTCCACTTTTTTTATTAAGAGAAATGGGAGTTATGGGAATTATAGGAATTATGGGAATTATGAGATAACCAATAAGACACTCTTTGTGTAATAATTGGGTTTTTCGGGTTTAGGGAACGCCATCGGAGATGGTGCAATAAGAAAGAGAGATATGGGGCTGTCAAACTTGTTTGAACAGAACATATCTCTCTTTTTTATTGTAGTAGCCGCAGGCTATCCCTAAATCCGCAAACTAAATAGTACAAAAGTTTTTGGGGAGCCTTTTTACAAAAAGGCTCGAAATAAAATGCTTTTTACAAAAAGCGACCAAAATAAAAAAAACTCGGAGCCGAATCAGCTCCGAGTTTTTCTATGTAGTAAGTCTACTTTTAGTCCTGGAACTTAGCGTAGAGGTACTCGCGGTTGAGGCGTGCGATGTGCGAGATGGAGATTGCCTTGGGGCACTCTGCCTCGCAAGCGCCGGTGTTGGTACAGTTACCGAAGCCGAGCTCATCCATCTTAGCGACCATAGCCTTTGCGCGGCGTGCGCCCTCCACCTTACCCTGGGGCAGCTTGGCGAGCGACGATACGCGTGCAGCCACGAAGAGCATTGCCGAGCCGTTCTTGCAGGTAGCAGCGCAAGCACCGCAACCGATACAAGCGGCAGCGTCCATACTCTCGTCAGCGTCAGCCTTGGGAATAGGAATAGCGTTTGCGTCGGGCACACCACCGGTGTTCACCGAGATAAAGCCACCTGCCTGGAGAATCTTGTCGTAGGCACTGCGGTCTACTACGAGGTCCTTGATTACGGGGAAGGCACGCGAGCGCCAAGGCTCGATGGTGATGGTGTCGCCATCCTTAAACTTACGCATGTGGAGCTGGCAGGTAGTAATCTCGCTGTCGGGTCCGTGTGCGTGACCGTTGATGTGGAGCGAGCACATACCGCAGATACCCTCGCGGCAGTCGTGGTCGAACGCGATGGGCTCCTTGCCGGCCATAATCAGGTCGTTATTCAAGATATCGAGCATCTCCAAGAACGAACTGTCGGGAGAGATGTTTTCAACCTTGTACGTTTCGAATTTGCCCTGCGACTTGGCATCTTTCTGACGCCAGATTTTAAGTGTTAAATTCATATTTGTACGCTTTTATTTATTCTTTTTCTTGTTATCTCTGACCAATAATTAGTCCTTATAGTTACGCTGTGCAACCTTGATTGCCTCGAACTTGAGTTCCTCTTTGTGGAGGGTAGGCTCTGCATCGGGACCGTTGTACTCCCAGATTGCTACGTATGCATAGTTCTCGTCATCGCGCTGTGCCTCGCCCTCGGGGGTCTGGTACTCCTCGCGGAAGTGACCACCGCACGACTCGTTACGGCCGAGTGCGTCGCGAGCCATCAGCTCACCGAGCTCGAGGAAGTCTGCCAGGCGGAGTGCCTTCTCAATCTCCTGGTTGAACTCGCCGTTCTTGCCGGGTACGCGTACGTCAGCCCAGAACTCCTTGCGGATCTTCTGAATCTCAACGATAGCCTTCTCCAACGACTCCTTGGTACGAGCCATACCAACCATATCCCACATTACCAAGCCGAGCTTCTTGTGGAGGTCGTCTACCGACTGGTTACCCTTAATCGAGAAGAGCTTCTCGATGCGATCCTTAACTGCCTTCTCAGCAGCCTCGAACTCGGGGGTGTTGGTATCTACCTTGGGCGACTGAATCTCGTGCGAGAGGTAGTCACCGATGGTGTAGGGCAGTACGAAGTAACCGTCAGCCAGACCCTGCATCAGAGCCGAAGCACCCAGACGGTTAGCACCGTGAT
>JAFNVE010000195.1 GCA_017379955.1 Tidjanibacter sp.
AGGGCGACAAGTTGTTGTTTAAGATTCTCAACTCGGGCGACTTCACTCAGAAGATGACTCCCGAGCTTATGGAGAATCCCGCTGCGTTGGCTGCAAAGATTTGTGAGAAGGGCTTGCGCTACGACCTCACCGTACCCTTTGCGCGTTTTGTGGTGCAGCACCAGAACGAACTCGTCTTCCCCTTCAAGCGTTATCAGGTGCAGCCCGTATGGCGTGCTGACCGTCCTCAGAAGGGCCGTTACAGAGAGTTCTACCAGTGCGATGTGGATGCTATCGGCTCCCCCTCGCTCTACTATGAGTTTGAACTCGTGCAGATTGTGGAGGCTGTCTTTGCGAAGTTGGGCATTGGCGTAAAACTGAAAATTAACAACCGCAAAATTCTTTTCGGTATTGCCGAGACTATCGGTCACGCCGACAAGATGATTGATATCACCGTTGCTATCGACAAACTCGACAAGATTGGTCTGGAAAATGTGAAGAAGGAGCTCGCTGAGCGCGGCATCGAGGAGGAGGCTATCGAGAAACTCATCCCCATCCTCTCGCTCTGTGGCACTTCGCGTGAGAAACTTGCCAAGATGGCGGAGATTATTGGTGGCTCGGAGACAGGTATGAAGGGTATCCGCGAGATGGAGCAACTCTTCGACTATATCGAGAACTCGGATTGTGGTTTGGAGATTGAGATTGACCTCTCCTTGGCACGCGGTTTGAACTACTACACCGGTGCAATCTTCGAGGTGAAGGCTAAGGATTACGAGATTGGCAGTATCTGCGGTGGTGGTCGCTACGATGACCTGACCGGTATCTTCGGCTTGCCTAACACCTCGGGTGTGGGTATCAGCTTTGGTGCCGACCGTATCTACGATGTGATGACAGGCCTTGATCTCTTCCCCGAGGAGGCAGGTCGTACCACAGATGCTATGTTCATTAACTTTGGCGGAACTGAGCTTGGCGTGGCACTCCGACTGCTGAGCGCACTGCGCAAGGCTGGCGTTCCTTCGGATATCTATCCCGATAGCGCGAAGATGAAGAAGCAGATGGAGTATGCCAACCGCAGGGCTATCCCCTATGTTGTGATTGTTGGCGAGAGCGAGATTGGCTCCGAGGTGGCTACCGTTAAGAATATGGTTACCGGCGAGCAGGCGAGTGTTCCCTTTGCGGAACTCCCCACCTTCCTTGCCCGCAAGTAGTTTTTATTCGCTGATAGCCTCGGAATAGGCGGGGCTTAGGATGAGTAAAAATGTAAATAAAAAATTGATTATGAGGATTAAGAGAGTGTTTACCGTTTTGCTGTTTGCGTTGTTGCCCTTTGTGGCTACTGCGCAGGTGGTTGTAAGTGGCAGTGGCAGAGATGTTGAGCAGAGCTTGCGTAAGTTCAACCAATTCTTCTACTACCTTGACGCTCTCTATGTAGATACCGTAGACCACTCCTCGGTTACTGAGGAGGCTATCCGTGCGGTGCTTGCCGAACTCGACCCACACTCCGCCTATGTTACCGCAGAGGAGATGGTCGGCGTTGAGGAGGAGTTTAGCGGTAGTTTTAGTGGTGTGGGTATCGAATTCGATATTCTCAACGATACACTCTCGGTTGTGTCGACCATTGCAGGTGGTCCATCGGAGCAACTTGGCATGGTGGCTGGCGATAAGATTATCGCAATCGACTCGGAGAGTGCTATCGGCATAACTCAGAACGATGTGCGTAAACGACTGCGTGGCCCGAAGGGGAGCGTGGTAGAGCTTGACGTGGTGCGTCGTGGTATGAAAGAGCCACTGCGTTTCCGCGTTGTGCGCGATGATATCCCTATCGAGACGGTCGATGCTGCATATCAGATTGCCCCAAATATCGGCTATGTTAAGGTGAATCGCTTTGCGGATAATACGATGGACGAACTCCGCGAGGCAATCAATAAGACGGGCGCAACTGAGGGCTTGATTCTCGACCTGCGTGCCAATGGTGGCGGCCTGCTCACCCAGGCTGTCGAGATGGGTTCGTTCTTCCTCCCTGCGGGGTGTGAGGTTGTTTCGATTGAGGGTCGAAGCGTGCCTAAGACCCGTTATGGCTCGGAGTTGGCGGGCGATTATAGCAAGCCACGACTTGTTGTGCTTATCGACTCCTCGTCGGCATCGGCAAGCGAGATTGTCTCGGGTGCTGTGCAGGATTGGGATAGGGGAGTGCTCATTGGACAACCTACCTATGGCAAAGGATTGGTACAGCGACAGATACCCCTCTCGGATAACTCGGCAGTGCGTATCACTGTGGCTCATTACTATACCCCCAGTGGCAGGGCAATCCAGCGTCCCTACGAAAACGGCAAGGCGGAGGAGTATTATATCGACCATGTGCGTCGCTCGGTTGACGAACACTACCGCGACTCGGTAAATCAGAATCTGCCCGCCTATCGTACTCTAAATAGCGGCCGTACGGTCTATGGAGGCGGAGGTGTCGAGCCCGACCTCTATATCCCGATTGACACAACCCGCAACTTTGCCTATTGGTCGGCACTTTCGGGTGCGGGTGTGATTAACGAGTTGGTAAATGTCTACCTTGATGAGGAGCGAGGTAGATTGGAGAGGAGATATCCTACCTTTGAGGCCTTTGTGGAGGGCTACTCCCTACCTGATGACTTCCAGCAGCGACTGATTGAC
>JAFNVE010000196.1 GCA_017379955.1 Tidjanibacter sp.
CCCTTCTCGCGCTGGCGCACCACCTGCTCGGCACTCACAACGGATTTTGGAGCCGACTTTGCCGAACGACAGGGTGCAGGAGTGGCACTCCGAGCCGACAGGAACGGAAATTTGGTGTCGTGTGGCGATAATCCTCTCTTTTGTGTACGCGATGGTGTAGTCTACACGCTACCTGTGGATAGTGGCGGGCGAGATAGCGTAGAGCGCGACTTGATGTTTCGTCTGTGCCACCTGGCCGGAGTGCAGATTGTAGAGTGCCCCACCCCGCTCGACGCTCTTGGGGAGTGGGAGGAGATAATCATCTTTGAGCCGTGCGGCGTGCGCTCAATCGGCTCTTGTTCGGGATACTCGTTCGATTATTCGATAGCCTTGCGCTTAGAGCGATTCTTACATAAACTCCTCTAATATCGGAACTTACGTCTGATTATACTCTTATTACCCGCCCCATCGGTCAGGGTAACTTCGAGCGTATGCTCAGTGCCTCTATTAAGCCAATCGCGGTCGAAGTGGTGGATATGCGGGCTACTCGTACTCTTCTGGTCGAGGATAATCCAATGGCCGTCAATCGTGGCAACATAGGAGGCAATGCCCGAAAAGTCATCCGCAAATCGCATATTAAACGAACTCTTGCCTGAGAGGTCAGCACCCTCGGCAAAGGAGATAGTAGCCGTAGGAGGCACCGTATCGCGTGCTATGGCATAGGAGCCAAAGGCGGAGGTGGAGATTGTCACCGCACCATTATTCCACTTACCACCCGCGTAGGTAACAGCACCACTCTCCATATCAACTCTCGCCAGGCAAGCCCCCGCACGAAGCGAGTCGGGCAGATAGCAGGCGAGTGAGAGTGTCATTGACTTATGGGGAGGTGTCTCGGGACCTTTGATGGTATAGATATCCGAATATATCTCTCGGCTGGTCGAAGGGGTAGATGGGGTAACCTGCTCTTTATATTGTGCAAAGAAGGTGTTGCGATAGAAGGCACCTTTGGGGACTGTCACGCTGAAAGCACCCGTTGTGCGCTTGTACTCCTTATCCCAAATCACGGGCACAGACCCTGTCGGCACACTCACAACCCTCTGTCGTGGTTCGCTCACCGCCAACGAGAACTCCAAAGTGGAGATATTGCCGCAGTCGTCCTCAACCTCGATTCGCACCTTCTGCCCCGCCTGCGGAGTAAAGAAACCACTACCCTTACCACTATTATATATAGCGAGTGGGTTGGAGTCGTGGCGCGAAAGGCGGATGATATCATACGAGGAGGCAGTGCTGAGCGGATACTCCATCACATCGTTTACATATTTAGTATCGGCAAAGGGGAAACCATCTATCTGCAACCCAAAAATCTCCTTGCCATCCACCGACACCGAGGTACGATAGATAGCAAACTTATTCGACACATTATCCTTTGTATCTCTCACCTCAACAGCAAAACACCCCTCTCCCGAGACGCTGAGCGGAGCCGAAAGACCATATTTACCAGCAGCAAGAGCCTTGACAGGTGTGCGACGAGGGTTATAAGTAGCCACACCTGCAACATCCTCGCGTGCAATCCAAAAGACCGAAACGATAAGGGGATGTTTAGTGTCGGCAGTCTTGATATGGCCACGAGTTATGGGGTTGAGCACCGACTGATCTGAACTCTTGCGCACCTCGTAGTGGAGGTGTGGGCCACCCGACGAACCAGAGTTGCCCGAGTGAGCAATCAAATCGCCCTGCTTAACAGGAAACATCGAGGCAGGGGGATATATATCGGGGTTGTGCTGACGCATACGGTAGCGTTGCTGCTTAACATACGCCTCCACCTCTGGGGTGAACTCGCGCAGGTGGGCATAGACGGTGGTTGTACCGTTGGGGTGGGCAATGTAGAGCACACGACCATAGCCCGAGGGCTTAATACCGATACGGCTGATATAGCCATCGGCAGCAGCATAGACCTCAGCACCCTCCACGCCACCGGTCTTGATGTCGATACCAGAGTGGAAGTGGTTGGAGCGCAACTCTCCGAAATTGGCAGAGAGCAGTGGCGGTGCATCAATGGGGAAGATATAGTAGTTGTCCTGCGCTTTTGCATTAATACCAACACCCACCAACGCAAAACAGAGTGTCAACAAAAATGTCCAAAAATTTCTCATCATCTATCTTTCATAAACTGCTCTACCACAGCGAGAACGGTATCATATTCAAATCCTCTCGACAGGGCAAAACGTATAAGTTTGGTTTTCAGTTCATAATCATTTGCAGCCTTCACCTTGGGGGCTTTTCTTTCTACTTGGCGCAGGAGTTGCTCTGCACTATTATCCTCTGTTAGTTGTGCAAGAGCCTCATTAATAACTTCTTCCGCAACACCCTTAGCTTTGAGTCCTGCTCGGATTTTGTATGTACCCCAACCACCAAATCGGCTACGGTCGCGCACATAGGCTGCGGCAAAACGGCTGTCGTCAATAAAGCGCATCTCTATCAACTTCGCCAGCACCCCATCGCGCTCCGAGGCAGCCACACCCCATCGCGCCATCAGTCGTCGTGCATCGCCACTCGACTTCTCGGCACGCGAACAGAGCCTCATCAACGAAGCAAGGGCCTGTTCGGGACTCTTAGTCTTTACTTGTGTGGTCTCCTGCATCGTATCATCCTCGGTTTTTGGTTAATATCAAAACGGAGTTCAATCTCTTCATAGCCCAGCGCAGCAAGCATATCGCAACACTCAGTGCCATACGATTCGTGCACTTCGTACATCAGCAAACCACCCTCTCGAAGCCAATCCAAACCCCCGCGAGCAATCCTCTCGTAGAAGAGCAACGGCTCACCATCGGGGACAAATAGTGCCAAATGCGGCTCGTGGTCAAGCACATTAGCCCGCATCATATCCTTCTCTCGCTCAGGAATATATGGCGGATTGGAGATAATAAGGTCGTAACTATCCATTGCCAACTCTTCTCGGAGAATATCAACCTTTCGCATAGCCACATCAGCCCCCAATCGCTCAGCATTGCGCCCGGCGATAGCGAGTGCCTCCTCCGACACATCGACCGCCTCAACACTCCACCCTCTCAGCCTGCGAGCCAGCGACACAGCAATCGCTCCGCTACCCGTACCGATATCGACAGCACGACCCGCAGATGTCCCATCAAGGCTCTCAACAGCCCACGCCACCAACTCCTCTGTCTCGGGGCGAGGTATCAGTACACCCTCGGCAACCTCGAACTCACAACCACAAAACTCCTCACGCCCAACAACATACTGCCACGGGCGAGCAGTGGCGAGTTCTCTGCACATCTGTTCCAATCGCTCCTCACTCACCTCCACCTCGGCATTTGGCTCTACAAGCAACATTGTGCGCGAGAGTCCCCACTCGGCAATAGCAATCTCGCGAGCAGTAGCACGCGCCTCCTGCTCACCATAAATCGGCACCATAGCCGACTGTAATCTGCCAAGTAGTTCGGATATTTTCATAGAGTACAAATGTAGCGAAAAAAGTGCAAACAGACAAAAAGTAGGTCTGCCCTTTCCAAAGAAGAGCAGACCTACAACTATATGCAGTCAGCAAATCGTGGCTACTAAAAACGCCAGCCCAGCATCACCTGCAAGTGGCCACCTCGGCTATTGGAGTTGGAGGTAACCATAGGAGTCAGGCCGTAGTGGTAGCGACCCTCGATAATCATACCGAAGTCGAAGTCGTAGGCAAGACCCGCAATACAGGAGATTGAGTACTTGTTGAACTCGTCGCGTACC
>JAFNVE010000197.1 GCA_017379955.1 Tidjanibacter sp.
CAGAAGGTGATTACCGACCTGCGTGAGTATGGTGTGGTGCAGCGTGCAGTGCTCGGCATTGAGTATCGTAACAATGATAATGGCGAGGGCGTAGTGGTGGCCGTAGTGCGCGAGGGTAGTGCAGCTGAGGAGGCAGGTATCGAGCCCGACGACCTCATCACCCACATCAACGGCCAGAAACTCGACCAGAATAATACCCTTACTGAGATTATTGGTAAACTCCGTCCCAACGATAAGGTGAAAATTACTGTAAAAAGAGGTGAGCAGACGAAACAATTTGAGGCTGTTCTGCGTAATAAAGCAGGAAAAGCGGAGTTGATAGCCAGCGACTATGTTGACGCGGCAGAGGCACTCGGTGGTACCTTCTCGGAGGTTAACGAGCGCACTCGCAAGCAGTTAGGCATAGATGGTGGCCTCAGAGTGACCTCCATTGAGCAGGGCGGTGTGCTCGCACAGGCGAGAATCCGTCAGGGTTATATCATTACCCACATCAATGAGCAAGAGGTACGCTCGGTGCGCGATCTGGATAAAATTGGTGAGGAGATCTATGCAATTGAGGGTCTCTATCCCGACGGCAGACGTGTTACCTACTCGCTTGTACAGCCCCGATAGTAGGAAGCACGCCGAAAGGCAGACGAGATATCTCTGACCCGACTTGAAAGACAAAGGCGGTAGTATGCGCTCCCTATCTGTTGTGGAGCAAGTGCGACCGCCTTTTCTATATATACAAATGCGGGCCGATGCCATATACTAAGGAGAGGCCACCCTGCGTTAGTAGGCAAAGATGTGAAAGGATTAATTAAATTAGATATAGATGCGACAACTAAAAATTACAAAATCGATTACCAACCGCGAAAGTGCATCGTTGGACAAATATCTGCAAGAGATTGGCAAAGAGGACCTTATCACCGTTGAGGAGGAGGTAGAACTCGCCCAGCGAATCAAGAAAGGCGACCAGGAGGCTCTTGAAAAACTCACCAAGGCCAACCTTCGTTTCGTGGTGTCGGTAGCCAAGCAGTATCAGAATCAGGGTCTTTCGTTGCCCGACCTTATCAACGAGGGTAACCTCGGCCTTATCAAGGCTGCCGAGAAGTTTGACGAGACCCGAGGCTTTAAGTTTATCAGCTACGCTGTATGGTGGATTCGTCAGTCGATTTTGCAGGCTCTGGCTGAGCAGTCGCGTATCGTGCGCCTGCCCTTGAACCAGGTTGGCTCGCTCAACAAGATTAACAAGGCTCTCGCCCGCTTCGAGCAGGAGAACGAGCGCACCCCCTCGCCCGAGGAGTTGGCTGTGGTGCTCGATATCCCCAAGGAGAAGGTGTCGGACACTCTTCGTGTGTCAGGTCGCCACGTATCGGTGGATGCCCCCTTTGCAGATGGCGAGGATAACAACCTGCTGGATGTCTTGGTTAACGCCGACTCGCCCAATGCCGACCGTGGCTTGATTAACGAGTCGCTCTCGACAGAGGTGGATCGCGCACTTGCGACACTTACCGAGCGTGAGCGTGATATTATCAAGTACTTCTTCGGTATCGGCTGCTCGGAGATGACTCTTGAGGAGATTGGCGATAAGTTCGGTCTTACCCGCGAGCGCGTGCGTCAGATTAAGGAGAAGGCTATTCGCAGATTGCGTAATAGTTCGAGGAATAAGCATCTTAAGTCCTACCTCGGATAAAAAAAGCCGTATAATTGGTGAATTTGGTGTTGGGGGAGCCTTGCCGACCACTTACATACATAGAGTATGCGCGTGGCCGTCAAGACTCCCCCGCCTAAAATTCCCCTAATTCTACGACTTTTTTTGGTTGTGGGGTTAAATAGAAAAGCGTCTGCGACGCCTTCGCGGCTCGCCAACCCCCTCTGCCTAAAAATAGCTCGATTCTATGACTTTTTTAATTCAAAATTCAAGATTCAAAATTCAAAATAGATAAAACCTGAGAGTGGTATCGAACCACTCTCAGGTTTTTTTTGACAGGGGATAATGGGGATAATGGGGATAATGGGGATAATGGGGATAATGGGATATTTCCCTAAATTCCCTAATCAATCTTGAATTTTGCATTCAGGGTAGTATGTAGGCACACCGAGTACAATCCCTAACCACGCCACTCAATAGAAAGGAGTCTGCGACTCTTTTTCCTCAAAAGTGGCAAAAAATCCCTATGTGTGGCGGTTGGTGGGGTGGTTTGTGGCGAGTTGAGCACCCACCGAGGGCGTTTTGCCATAACTTTGCGGTGTCGATAGGTCTGAATATTGTGGCCTATTGAACTGCTTTATTTATATAATAGGTATGCGGATTGCCCGATATTTTGTAACTTTGGGTAGTCCGATATTAAAAAGTGAGATAATGCGAAAATTGAAAATTATTGTTTTGGCAAAGCAGGTGCCCGACACACGAAATGTCGGCAAGGATGCGATGACCCCTGAGGGTACTGTCAATCGTGCTGCTCTGCCTGCCATCTTCAACCCCGAGGACCTCAATGCCTTGGAGCAGGCGTTGCGCTTGAAGGAGAATTTTCCCGGCTCTACCGTCAAGGTGCTCACTATGGGTCCCGGTCGTGCTGCGGAGGTGATTCGCGAGGCACTCTATCGTGGTGCTGACGGTGGCTATCTGCTCTCGGACAGAGCCTTTGCGGGTGCCGATACGCTGGCCACCTCCTATGCATTGGCTACTGCTATCAAGAAGATTGGCGATTTTGATATTATCCTCGGTGGTCGTCAGGCTATCGATGGCGACACTGCTCAGGTAGGCCCTCAGGTGGCTCAGAAGTTGGGCGTGGCGCAGATTACCTACGCTGAGGAGATTCTGGGTATTAAGGATGATCGTATCACCGTTCGTCGTCATATTGATGGTGGTGTGGAGGTTGTTGAAGGCCCTCTGCCTGTGGTAATTACCGTTAATGGCTCGGCTGCTCCCTGTCGTCCTGCCAATGCCAAGCTGGTGCAGAAGTACAAACGCGCCAAGGGTCGTCAGGAGCGTGTGGAGGGTGAGCCTTATGCCCATCTTTACGAGGAGCGTCCCTACCTCAATATCACCGAGTGGGGTGTGGCAGATATCGATGGCGACACTGCTCAGTGTGGCCTCTCGGGCTCGCCTACCAAGGTTAAGCAGGTGGAGAATATTGTTTTTCAGGCCAAGGAGAGCAAAACTCTCACAGATAGCGATGCCGATATCGAGGCGTTGATTCAGGAACTTATGGCCGCTCACACAATCGGATAAAAAGGAGATAGATATGAATAGTGTATTTGTATATTGCGAGTGGGAGGGTAAGTGCGTTGCCGAGGTTAGCCAGGAGTTGCTGACCAAGGGTCGCAAGTTGGCCGATACTCTCGGGGTTAAGTTGGAGGCTGTGGTGGCTGCCGATGACCTCGCGGGTGTTGAGGCTCAGGTGTTGCCCTACGGTGTTGATGTTCTGCACCTCTTTGAGGGCAAGGGTTTGTTCCCCTACACCTCGTTGCCCCACGCTTCGATTTTGATCAACCTCTTTCGCGAGGAGCAGCCTCAGATCTGCTTGATGGGAGCTACCGTTATCGGTCGTGATTTGGGCCCTCGTGTATCGTCGGCCCTGCATAGTGGTCTGACTGCCGACTGCACCTCGTTGGAGATTGGCCCATACGAGGATAAGAAGGCTGGCAAGAGTTATGATAGCCTCCTCTATCAGATTCGCCCCGCCTTTGGTGGTAACATTGTGGCTACCATTGTCAACCCCGAGAATCGCCCCCAGATGGCTACCGTGCGTAAGGGTGTGATGAAACGCGAGATTGTTAGCGAGGATTACAAAGGTGAGGTAGTACGTCACAAAGTGGCTGAGTATGTGAGTGATACCGACTATGCTGTAAAGGTGCTGGAGCGTCACGTTCAGCCTGCTGCCAACAATCTCTCGGGCGCTCCGATTGTGGTTGCAGGTGGCTATGGTATGGGCTCGAAGGAGGGTTTCGATATGCTCTACGAACTTGCGGATGTGCTCCACGCTGAGGTTGGCGCAAGCCGTGCCGCTATCGATGCGGGCTACTGCGCATCGAATTTGCAGATTGGCCAGACCGGTGTTACCGTTCGCCCCAAACTCTATATCGCTTGCGGTATCTCGGGTCAGATTCAGCATATTGCAGGTATGCAGGAGAGCGGAATCATCATCTCCATCAACTCCGACCCTGCGGCACCTATCAACACCATTGCCGACTATGTTATAGTAGGTCGTGTGGAGGATGTAGTGCCCAAAATGATTAAGTATTACAAACAGAACAGTAAGTAACAGAGATAGTTATGGCAAATTACTATAAAACAACACCCGCCCTTGCTTACCATCTGCATCACCCTCTGATGGAGCGCATCTGTGCCCTGAAAGAGCGTGACTACCGCGACAAGGAGGAGTATGACTATGCACCCATCGACTTTGAGGATGCTATGGACTCCTACGAGAGAGTATTGGAGATTGTGGGTGAGATTTGTGGTGAGATTATTGCTCCCAATGCCGAGGGTGTCGACCACGATGGCCCGACTTTGGCCGGTGGTCGTGTAACATACGCTGCTGGTACTCAGCAGAATCTGGATGCTACTCGTCAGGCAGGACTGATGGGTATGGCTATGCCGCGTCGCTATGGCGGTCTGAACTTCCCCATTGTGCCCTATATGATGGCGGCCGATATGGTGAGCAGTGCTGATGCAGGTTTTGAGAACCTGTGGGGCTTGCAGGATTGTGCCGAGACTCTCTACGAGTTTGGCTCGGCAGAGCAGCACGAGAAGTATATCCCCCGAGTATGTGCGGGTGAGACTATGTCGATGGACCTCACTGAGCCGGATGCAGGTAGTGACTTGCAGAGTGTGATGCTTCGCGCCACTTGGAGCGAGGAGCGTGGCTGCTGGTTGCTCAATGGCGTAAAGCGATTTATCACCAATGGCGATGCTGATATCCACTTGGTGCTTGCGCGCTCGGAGGAGGGCACTCGCGATGGTCGTGGCCTGTCGATGTTTATCTACGACAAACGTAATGGTGGCGTAACCGTGCGCCGCATTGAGAATAAGATGGGTATCAAGGGTTCGCCCACCTGCGAGTTGGTCTATAAGGATGCACCCGCCGAGTTGTGCGGCAGTCGCCGATTGGGACTTATTAAGTATGTTATGGCGCTGATGAACGGTGCGCGCTTAGGTATTGCTGCTCAGAGTGTTGGCCTCTCGCAGAGGGCATACGACGAGGCAGTGGCATACGCCCGCGACCGTCGCCAATTCGGTAAGGCTATCGAGCACTTTCCCGCTGTATATGATATGCTTTCGCTGATGAAGGCTAAACTTGACGCTTCGCGTACGCTTCTCTACGAGACTTCGCGCTTTGTCGATGTATACAAGGCGCTCGATGATATCGCTCGTGAGCGTAGCCTCACTCCTGAGGAACGTGCCGAGCAGAAACGCTACTCGCGTCTTGCCGATAGCCTCACACCGTTGGCTAAGGGTATGGGTAGCGAGTATGCCAACCAGAATACTTACGACTGCATCCAGATTCACGGTGGCTCGGGCTTTATGAAGGAGTACGCTTGCGAGCGACTCTACCGCGATGCACGCATCACCTCGATTTACGAGGGTACCACCCAGTTGCAGACCGTGGCCGCTATCCGTTACGTTACCAATGGCTTCTATGCGGAGCAGTTGCGTGGCTATGAGGCAGAGTGTGTGGGGCAGGAGTGGCAGTCGTTGAAGGCAACTCTTGCCGATATGGCGGCTCAGTATGAGGCGGCAGTTGCGAAGGTCACCGAGAGCCAGAACCAGGAACTGCTTGACTTCTGCGCTCGTCGCTTAGTGGAGATGGCTACCGTTACCATTATGGGTCACCTCCTGGTACGCGATGCAAATGCAGTACCCGAGTTGTTTGCTCGCTCGGCTAAGGTATATGTGCGCTATGCAGCGGCTGAGGTTGCTAAGCATGTGGCTTATATCGAGAGTGTTACAGCCGATGATTTGGCTGACCACCGTGCAGTTGAAGAATAGAAAAAGAAATTACACAACCATTTTTAAGGCATAAATTAACCAGAGACGAAGGGAGATGCTGTGAAGCACCTCCCTTCGTTCATTTTATCTATTCTTGTTGATTACTCCTCTTCGGCAGTGGCCTCCTTGTTCTTCTCGATGGTGGCTATAAACTGCTCGCAGTAGCTCTTCGATACGGGAATCGGGCGGATTGAGGCGTGGTCGAGAACTACAAATGTGTTGCCACGCTCGTTGCGCAAGAGTTTGATTTTCGTAATGTTAACCAGATAA
This sequence comes from Tidjanibacter sp., assembly GCA_017379955.1. Classification (GTDB taxonomy): domain Bacteria; phylum Bacteroidota; class Bacteroidia; order Bacteroidales; family Rikenellaceae; genus Tidjanibacter. The sequence goes on from JAFNVE010000197.1 coordinate 6,248, forward strand.
GAGCGGTGGCAGCGATACATAGGAGTATCGGCACACATCTCCTCCACAGCCTTTGTGCGGGCGCGGAGCATATAGTTGTTTAGTTTGCCGTCGCTCTCGTAGTATACCTTTACATAGTTGTCCTGCGACTCCATATAGTAGAGCGATGAAGCACCCACCGAGAGTTTCAGGTTACCGTTGTAGTCGTAGAGGTTGACCAGGTGGTCTGCGCTCTCGTGTCGTGCGTGGCGGCGTGTGATAGCGGCAGCAAGTTCCTCCTTCTTGGTTTGGAGTTCCGCATACAATATAATAATGGTATAGGGAATAGCGAGAATAAGTGCTACACAGAATACAGCACGCAAGAGCAGTGGCCCGAACTTAACCTCGATAGGCAACTCAGGCAGGATAATCAATGCAGTGTAGAGCAGATAGAAGAGTGCAATCACAACAGCCTCACCACCAAGCCATAGGAGGTATTGGGGCATAGCAATTATGTTGCGTTTCTTCTGAACATAGGCAATGAGTGTTTTGCTGATTGCAAGCAGAACGATTGCTACGGCATAAAATACAATGGTGTTGAGTGCTGTCTTAGGTGAATTGAAACCAAACCACGCTGTGCCGGTAAATGGTGTGTATATCACCATAAACAGCATCGAGAAGATAGTTACGAAGACTATCGATGACCACAGATATCTACGGCTAAATAGATATTTTGGAACTTCATTTTTTCTCATTGGGTTAACGCTTTGTTTGACATAGCAAAATTGCTAAAATTGTTGTAGAATTCCAATAGTTTCACCACAAAAAACGCCACTTTCGCCACCGAGCCCCCTCGTTTGCCACATTTGGAGAGGATAAAAAATGAGGGTTAGTACATTTGCAAAGTCCTCTGAGAGCTGTTTTGGAGGTAGTTTTTATGATATAATTTAAATGTAAAAGCGTATGAAAATTATTGGAACCGGCAGGGCGCATCCCGCCTTTACGCTCACCAATTCGATGCTTGAAGAGATTCTCGATACAAGCAACGATTGGATTGTGGAACGTACGGGAATCACCCAACGTCAGATTATCACCAACGAAAAGTTGGAGGATTTGGCAGCCGAAGCGGCACGCAAAGCGCTCGATGATGCTGGCCTATCGCCACGCGACATTGACCTTCTGATTTGCTCCAATGTGGTCAATGAGTATGCTACTCCCTCACTCGGTTGTGTGGTTGAGGGGTTGATTGGCGCAGAGTGTCCTACCTATGATATAAATGCAGCCTGCTCGGGTTTTGTCTATGCTCTGAGTATGGCCGAGGCCTATCTCCGCTCTGGGATGTTCCGCCGAATCCTTGTCCTCTGCGCCGAGGAGCCTACTCGTATGGTGAGTTGGCAGGATCGCTCCACTTGTGTTCTCTTTGGCGATGCGGCAGGTGCTGTGGTTGTTACTGCGGGCGATGAGTTGAAGGCTATCCGTATCACTGCAACCCCCAAGCGCGATGTGTTGCGCTATGAGCGTATGTTGCAGCCCACACCATATATTACCAAGGATGAAAACGATGTGCCTCTTGTGATGAATGGTCGCGAGGTCTTCAAGACAGCCGTTACCTCCTCGATTGCCGATGTGGAGGGTGTGTTGCGTGATGCAGGGGTGGATAAGGATGAAGTGAAGTATTACATCCTCCATCAGGCCAATGTCCGCATTATTGAGGCTATCCGTGAACATTTCAAACAGCCTGTGGAGAAGTTCCCGCGCAATGTAGATAGGTTTGGCAATACTTCATCGGCAAGTATTCCCGTAATGCTCGACGAGATGAGTCATCAGGGCTGTTTTAAGCGTGGCGATAAATTGGTACTGAGTGCCTTTGGCGCAGGATTTACCACCGCTGCCTGCGTGATTGAGTGGGCAAAATAGGGTAGGAGTGTGATTGAAAATAATAAAGCAAAAGATATGAAAGAGAGAAGAGTTGTGATTACCGGTATGGGTGTTGTGTCGCCCATAGGCAATAGCGTAGATGAGTTCTGGCAACACCTCACCGAGGGCTATTGCGGTATTGACTATATTAAAGGTTACGATGATACACCTCTCCCCGTGCGTCTTGCGGGTCAGATTCGCGACTTCGACCCCAAGAAGTGGGGCGTAGATGCAGGTAGTATCCGTCGTAGCGACACCTACTGCCAATATGCTATGGTTGCCGCTATTCAGGCGATGGAGCAGTGTGGCTTGGAGAGTGGCGCGAATATCGCTCCTGAGCGATTGGGTGTATATATCGGCTCGGGTATTGGTGGTATTGGTACATTTGTAAACGAGTCGTCCAAGTTGTTGGAGGAGGGCGCAGAGCGCATTTCGCCCCTCTTTATCCCTATGATGATTTCCAATATTGCCGCAGGCAATGTGGCTATCCGTTTCAATGCACAAGGCCCCTGTCTGCCCGTGGTGACTGCTTGTGCAACAGGTACTCACGCGGCTGGCGAGGCATATCGTGCTATCCGCTATGGCTATGCTGATGCTATCATCACCGGTGGTGCAGAGGCGGCTGTCCACCCCATAGCCATTGGCGGTTTTGCCAATAGCAAGGCACTCTCGCGTAGCGAGAAACCCGATGAGGCCTCACTGCCCTTCGATGCAAAGCGTGGTGGCTTTGTTATCGCAGAGGGTGCTGGTATTTTGGTGATGGAGGAGTACGAGCACGCTGTGGCACGTGGCGCGACAATCTATGCCGAGGTGTGCGGCTATGGCAATAGTTGCGATGCCCACCACTACACAGCACCTCGCCCCGATGGCTCGGCTGCGGCACGCGCTATACGCCTGTCGCTCGACGAGGCGGGCTATACCCCTCACGACACTTTATATATTAACGCGCACGGTACCGGAACTCCACTCAACGACAAGTCCGAGACTGCGGCTATCAAGTTGGCGTTGGGTGAGAAGGAGGCTCGCAGAGCGGTGATTAGTTCCACCAAGTCGATGACGGGGCATATGCTCGGTGCGGCAGGTGGTGTTGAACTTATCGCCTCGGCTCTGGCTCTCCAAACGGGAGTTGTGCCCCCTACAATCGGCCTGACAACTCCCGACCCCGAGTGCGATCTCGACTACACGCCTCTCCGTGCAAGAGAGGTTAATCCTACCGTTGCTATATCCAACTCGTTGGGCTTTGGTGGCCATAATGCTGCGGTGGCGTTGCGTAAGTTTGTAAAATAATTAATACCTTTGAGATATGAACAGAGAAGAGATTAAGAACTATATCCCTCATCGCGAGCCAATGCTCCTGGTCGATGAGTTGGAGTTTGATGGCGACTATGCCAATTCAAAATACTATGTTCGTGGCGACGAGTTTTTCCTCCAAGGCCACTTCCCCGGACACCCCACCGTGCCTGGCGTTATCCTCTGCGAGATGATGGGGCAGGGGTGCGCACTCCTTGTGGGTGAGGAACTTAAAGGCAATACCCCCTTCTTTGCGGGTCTGGACCAGATTAAGTTCAAGAACTCCGTTCATCCGGGCGATACCGTGTGTGTGCGTGCGCGTATTGCCAACCGCCGCGCCAATGTCTTCTTCATCGAAGCGGTGGCTAAGGTGGACGATAAGGTGTGTTGCGAAGGCAAACTCTCGTTTATCCTTGTGCCCAACGAGAAGTTGCAATCGAAATAAAAAGTATTACCTTTGTGGAAACTAATAATCTGAATTGATATGGGAATGCTTAGTGGAAAAGTGGCAGTCGTAACAGGTGCTGCCCGCGGAATCGGTAAGGCGATTGCGCTCAAATATGCAAGTGAGGGTGCTGATGTGGCCTTCACCGACTTGGTGATTGATGAGAATGCTCAGGCTACCGAGAAGGAGATTGCTGCATTCGGCGTGCGCGTGAAAGGCTACGCCTCGAACGCTGCCAACTATGACGAGACACACGCTGTGGTGGCTGAGATTATGAAGGACTTCGGTCGTATAGATATTTTGGTGAACAATGCAGGTATCACTCGCGATGGCCTGATGATGCGTATGGACGAGAAACAGTGGGATATGGTACTCACCGTAAACCTCAAATCGGCCTTCAACTTCATCCACGCCGTGACTCCTATTATGGCGCGTCAGCGTGGCGGTAGCATTATCAATATGTCCTCCGTGGTGGGCGTATCGGGCAACGCAGGTCAGTGCAACTACTCGGCCTCGAAAGCCGGTATGATTGGCCTCGCTAAGAGTATCGCTAAGGAGATGGGCCCCCGCGGTATCCGCGCTAACTGTATTGCTCCCGGCTTTATCATTACCGAGATGACAGGCCAACTCTCCGACGAGGTGCGCGAGGGTTGGATGAAGACTATCCCCCTGCGTCGTGGCGGTACTCCCGAGGATGTTGCCAACGTGGCACTCTTCCTCGCCAGCGACCTTTCTTCGTATGTTAGCGGACAGGTTATACATTGTTGTGGCGCAATGAACTGCTAAAAAAAAGCCGTATAATTGGTGAATTTGGTGTTGGGCTGGCTTCCGAGATTGCTTACATACTTCAAGTATGCGCGCAACCTCAGAAACCAGCCCGCCTAAAATTCCCTCAATTCTACGACTTTTTTTTGGTGGTGGGGTTAAATAGAAAAGCGTCTGTGACGCCTTCGCGGCTCCCCAAATCCCTCCGCCTAAAAATAGCTCAATTCTACGACTTTTTTTAATTCAAAATTCAAAATTCAAGATTCAAAATAGATAAAAACTGAGAGTAGTATCGAACTACTCTCAGTTTTTTTTGATAGGGCTGATAGGGCTGATAGGAGTAATAGGGAGTTGAGGAGAAATGAAGAGAAGTAAAGAGAGTATAGGGAGATTAAGGAGATTAAGGAGATTAAGGAGATTAAGGATTATCCCTACTCTCCCTAA
>JAFNVE010000198.1 GCA_017379955.1 Tidjanibacter sp.
AGATTAAGGAATAATGGGGGAGCAAAGAGCAAAGAGCAAAGAGCAAAGGTGAAAGGAGAAAGGAGGGAATTATGGGATACTCGATTAGACTCTTTGTGTAGCAATTAAGTTTTTCGGGTTTAGGGGATACCCTCGTAGAGGGTACAAATGAAATAGAGAATAGGGCTTGTCAAGTTTACTTGAACAAAGCGCTATTCTCTATTTTGTTTGTAGTTACTGCAAAGTAACTCCTAAACCCGCAAACTAAATAGTACAAAAGTTTTTGCGGAGCTTTTTACAAAAAGCGACAAATCAAAAAGGCTTTTTACAAAAAGCGGAGAAATAATACTAAATATACTCTTTTGCTTCCAAGCGGCCCTCCATCACGCGTAGGGCGTTGGCTGCGAGTGCTTCCATCTCGTTTTCGCCGGGGCTGATGATTACGGGTGCTATGAAGCCCACCATATCGGTTATCTTGCCACATATCATCTTGTTGTATGCTATGCCACCGGTGAGTATTATGGCGTCCACTTTGCCGTGCAGTACGGCTGCCATTGCGCCGACCTCTTTGCCGATGTTGTAGCACATTGCTTCAATTGCTGCTTGTGCTTTGGGTTCGCCTGCTTCTGCATCTTCGGCAGCCTTCTTGACATCGTTCGAGCCTATCAGGGAGTTCATGCCGCCCTTGCCGTTTATCTTCTTTGCTATCTCGGCGAGGGTGTACTTGCCACTATAACAGATTTTGGCAAGCGATAGTGCGGGGAGTGTACCTACGCGCTCGGGTGAGAAGGGACCTTCGCCGTCAAGACCATTGTTCACATCTATCACACGACCCTGTCGGTGTGCACCTACGGTTATACCACCGCCCATGTGCACTACTATGAGGTTTAGTTCCTCGTAAGGCTTGCCTATGCTCTCTGCGTATGCGCGCGATACGGCCTTCTGGTTGAGCGCGTGGAATATGGATGTGCGCTCCACTTCTGCCCAGCCTGTGAGGCGTGCTACGGGCTCTAACTCGTCAACCACTACGGGGTCAGCAATGTATGCCTCGACTCCCGCCTCGGCTGCTATGTCTGCTGCGAGGAGAGCGCCGAGGTTGGATGCGTGCTGACCGAGCGGACGATTGATGATATCGTCAATCATCTGAGCGTCAACCTTGTATACGCCAGAGGGGATATGCTTGATAAGACCACCACGACCAATCACTGCTCCGAGGTCGGCCACCTTGACCCCTGCTGCCTCCATCGCCTCGGTTATGAGTGTGCGACGGAAATCCTTCTGGTCGGGGATTGTGGCGAAGGCACCAATCTCCTCTGTCGAGTGGCGCAGGGTGGTTACGAAGAGCTCTTGTTCGCCATCATATACGGCAATCTTGGTAGATGTAGAGCCGGGGTTTATGACTAAAATTTTCTTGTTCATTTTTCTATCTATTTGGCGTTAAGACAGGCGAGCGCTATTGAGTAGAGTTTGGTTTGCGACGAGTCGCCACGCGAGGTGAGCACGCAGGGAGCGGTAGTACCCTTGACCATTGCTGCCACCTGACCTCCCGCAAACTTGGTGACTGTCTTGAAGAAGAGGTTGCCTGCGTCGAGGTTGGGGAAGAGTATGCAATCGGCATCACCAACTACTTCGCCTTTCAGACCCTTGATGTCTGCCGACTCCTTGTCAATCGACACGTCAAATGCCAACGGGCCACCAAAGTAACCCTCACCAAACTCACCTGCTGCGCCAAGTTCTGCCAACTCCTTAGCCTCTACCGAGGAGATAACCTTTGGCAATAACTGCTCGCTGGGGGCAAGGAACGATACCTTGGGACGCTCAATGCCAAGAGAGTTTGCGGTTTCCATCAGATATTTGGTGATGTGCTTTTTCTTTGCTATGTCGGGCAGGGGGATGATTGCTACATCGCCTACGGTGAGCAACTTGTGGTATGCAGGAATCTGCATCACGGTAACGTGGCTGAGTGTGGTGTTCGGGGGGAGCAATCCCCACTCCTTGTTCAGGATGCCACGCATATATTTGTCTGTCGATACGAGGCCCTTCATCAGCACGTCGCCCTCGCCACTGCGCACCATCTTTACTGCTACCTCCACGCTCTGCTCCATACCCTCTGTGGGAATGATTGTGAATAGGGTAGGGTCGATACCTGCCTCTTTGCAGGTCTTTTCGATTTGGTCTGGCTCGCCAACGAGGATGGCCTCTACCAATCCTGCCTCGGTTGCCATTGTTGCAGCCTCTATGGAGTGCGCATCCTGACCGTATGCTATTACCAGGCGACGTTTGCCACGAGCAACAGCCGCCTCTACAATTTGTTGAAGTGTTGTAATCATCCTATATGTGTGTTTTAGATTTGTTTCGCACCACTAAGTTATATAAAAACAAAGAGTTCTGCAAAACTTTTTGCAGAACTCTTTGTTAGTTACTCTATCTTGGTGATTACATCTTGCTTACGATATTGAAGGTGTCGGTAGCGATTACCAACTCCTCGTTTGTGCAGATGGCAGCCACCTTGCATCGCGAACCCTCCTTGGAGATGATTGCATCGGTGCCACGCAAGCCCTTGTTCTTCTCGTAGTCAAACTCAATGCCCATAAACTCCATATTGCCGCAAACATTTGCACGGGTTGCGTCGTCGTTCTCGCCAACACCACCGGTAAAGACTACCAGGTCAACACCACCCATAGCGGCAGCGTATGCACCTACCTCCTTGCGGATGCGGTAGTCGTATGCTTCAAGTGCAAGTGCAGCGCGCTCGTTGCCATTGTCGCGTGCAGTGCGCACATCACGCATATCCGACGATACGCCCGACATACCAGCAACGCCCGACGACTTGTTAATCAAATCCCACCACTCGGCAGTGCTGAGGTTCTCCTTGCTTGCGATAAAGCTGATTACACCCGGATCGATATAACCGCAACGAGTACCCATAATCAGACCATCAACAGGGGTGAAGCCCATCGAGGTATCCACACTCTTGCCATTGTGAATCGCAGTCACCGAGCCACCATTACCAATGTGACAAGTGATAATCTTCGAGTTGTTGATGTCCAGACCTGCCAACTTAGCACCCTGCTGTGCTACAAAACGGTGGCTTGTGCCGTGGAAACCATACTTACGCACACGGTACTCCTCATAGTACTTGTAGGGCAGACCATATATAAATGCCTTGGCGGGCATTGTCTGGTGGAATGCGGTGTCGAAGTTTGCTACCTGAGGTACGGTGGGCAGGAGTTTCTTGATTGCGTTGATACCCTTCAGGTTTGCGGGGATGTGGAGGGGTGCAAACTCGCTGTACTGCTCAACGGTTGCGATTACACGCTCGTCGATGAGTGCGCTCTCCTTAAATGCCTCGCCACCATGAACTACGCGATGACCTACGGCTGCAAGTTCGTCGAGCGAAGCGATAACGCCACTCTCAGGGTCGGTGATAGCCTTAATGATGAGGTCAATACCAACGGTATGGTCGGGAATATCGGTGGTGATTTTTACCTGCTCTTTGCCTGTGGGACGGTGGGTGAGGATGCCGTTCTCGATGCCGATACGCTCAACCAGACCCTTAGCCAACAACTTGTAATCCTCGGACGAAGTCATATCGATAACCTGATACTTTATCGACGAACTGCCACAGTTTAATACCAATATGTTCATTGCTTTCTATTTTAGTTTAGGTTAAATTTCTACTTTGCCTGTGCCTGACAAACGGTGATAGCCACAAGGTTTACGATATCCTCCACCGAGCAACCACGCGAAAGGTCGTTGATGGGGGCTGCCATACCCTGCAATACGGGACCGATAGCCTCTGCGTGAGCGATGCGCTGTACGAGCTTGTAGGCGATGTTGCCAACCTCCAAGGTGGGAAATACCAATGTGTTAGCCTTGCCTGCTACGGGACTGCCGGGAGCCTTCTTCTGACCTACGCTCTCAACCAGTGCCGCATCTGCCTGCAACTCACCGTCAATCATCACATCGGGAGCCATCTCCTGAGCCAGACGGGTAGCCTCGACAACCTTATCTACCATCTCGTGCTTTGCCGAGCCTTTGGTCGAGAAACTAAGCATAGCGATACGAGGCTCAAAACCAGCAATCGAGCGTGCAGTGCCGGCGGTTGCTACTGCAATCTGAGCGAGTTCGGCTGCTGTGGGGTTGGGCATAACTGCGCAGTCGGCAAACACCATCATACCATCCTCGCCAAAACTCTTGTCGGGCGAAATCATTACAAAAGCACCCGAAACAACGCTGATACCAGGGAGTGTCTTTACATACTGCAATGCGGGACGAAGTACGTCGCCTGTTGCATTGTCGGCACCAGCCACCTCACCATCTGCATCACCTGCCTTAACCATTACTGCACCCAGATAGAGGGGGTCGAGCAACAGTTTCTCGGCAGCCTCAGGGGTCAGACCCTTCTTGCCACGCAGAGCAACCATCAACTCTACATAAGCATCCTTGCGGGGATTGTTTGCGGGGTCGATGATGGTAGCACGCGAGATGTTCTGCAAGCCCATCTCCTCAGCCATTGCTAGCAGTGTATCGGGGTTGCCAATAAGAATAACCTCTGCAAGTGCCTCAGCAATAATGATATCGGCAGCCTGTAAGGTGCGTTTCTCGGTAGCCTCAGGCAGCACGATGCGCTTGGGGGCGGCAGCTGCTTTGGCTCTAACTTTCTCAATAAAACTCATAATGTCTAATGTATTGTTTGTTTAAAAATCTTCATACTTGTAGCCTACACCCTTGATAGTGATGATATGGCCCTCGCCAATCTTCTCTCTCAGTTTGCGGATGTGTACATCAATGGTGCGGTCACCAACCACTACATCGCTACCCCATACGCGGTTGAATATCTCCTCGCGCGAGAAGACCTTCTGAGGCTTTGAGTAGAGGAGTTTGAGTAGGTTGAACTCCTTGCGGGGAAGGACAATTTCCTGTCCGTCCTTGATAATCATAAACCTCTCGCTGTCGATAGTGAGTGCCGAGGGTGCGGGGGTTGCTGTTGTTGTCACCTCGCTCTCGTCTACTCGTTTGAGAAGAGCCTTCACACGACTCACCAAAATCTGCACCTTGATAGGCTTGGCGAGATAGTCGTCTGCTCCCACCTCAAATCCTGCAAGTTGCGACTCGTCCTCGCTACGGGCAGAGAGAAAGCAGATTATTGTCTTGTCGAGTTCGGAGTGCTGACGCAGTGCCTGACAAGCTGCAATGCCATCCATCTCAGGCATCATCACATCGAGCAAGATGAGGTGGGGGAGCCAGGTAGTAGCCTCCTCCAATGCCTCGCGACCATTAGATGCGGTGCGGACCTCGTAACCCTCTTTGCGAAGGTTGTATCCGACAAACTCCAATATGTCCGGCTCGTCATCAACGAGCAGTATTCTGTAACTCATAGTGACCGATGATTTATGGTTATATGGTGTTGTAGTCACACTCATCGTTGCAAATTCTACGCAAAGTAACGTTTTTTGCCGAAAAAACACAACAATATCTTACTTATTTAATAAGTAGAGATAAATTTAGGGGTAAATCCTTTGGATTTTGTCAAAGATAGAGTACTTTTGTAGATTGGTGCAGGAGTGGTTTTTTGCGTAAAAATACGCTCCGAAGCCAACTGCACAAACGAACTACTAAATACTCTATTTATTATGGCTACTGAAAAGAAATCTGTTCCTGAGGAACAAGTCAGCGTTGCTGAGGATGTGAAAATGAATGCTACCCAAGAGTGTGCGCCTGAGGCTGCACCTGAGTCTGAGAGCGTGACCCCCGCTGAGGAGGCTGCGCCTGAAATTACTGCTACCGAGGAGAGTGCTTCCGAGGTTAGTTTTGCCGAGGAGGAGGCTGCGCTTGATGCTGCCGCTGCCGGCTTGGAGATTGGTGAGGAGGAACTCACCGCTGAGGAGCAGAACCACGAGGCTGCTTCGGAGGATTTGTCCTCGATGAGCAAGGCCGAGATTGTGGATTATTTCGGTGCTCTGCTCGAAAAGAAACCCGTACAACATTTGCGTGCTGATGTGGAGAACATCAAAATCGCTTTCTATAAATTACATCGCTCGGAGGTAGATGCTGCCCGTAAGAAGTTTATTGAAGAGGGTGGTGCTGAGGATGCTTTCACTCCCCAGCCCGATGAGCAGGAGCAGCGACTGAAAGAGTACTTTGGCCGCTATCGTTCTTCGCGCGAGGAGTATATCTCGTCGCTCGAGACCGTTAAGGAGGAGAACCTGAAAATCAAGCTGCAGATTATCGAGGAGTTGAAGGAGCTTGTAAATAGCAATGAGACTATCAACCAGACCTTCGCTACCTTCCGTTCGTTGCAGCAGCGTTGGAAGGAGACCGGTATGGTACCTCAGGCTCACAATAAGGAGATTTGGGAGACCTATAACCTCCACGTTGAGAATTTCTACAACTATATCAAGATAAATAAGGAGTTGCGTGATTTGGATTTGAAGCGCAACTATGAGGCTAAGGTGCAGCTCTGCGAAGAGGTTGAGGCACTTGTTATGGAGCCTTCGGTGGTGAGTGCTTTCCGTAAGTTGCAGGATTTGCACGAGCAGTGGCGTGAGACAGGCCCTGTGGCTGCCGAGTATAAAGAGTCGTTGTGGGAGCGTTTTAAGGAGGCTTCCTCGCGCATCAATAAACAGCACCAGGAGTATTTTGAGGGTGTTAAGGAGGAGCAGAAGCGTAACCTTGAACTCAAAACCGAGTTGTGTGTTAAGGCCGAGGAGTTGTCGGAGGCTGTTATCACTTCGCGCAAGGAGTGGAACGACGCTTCGGCTCAGCTGATTGAGATTCAGAAGGTGTGGAAGACCATTGGTTTTGCACCTAAAAAGGACAATACCAAGATTTACGAGCGTTTCCGCAATGCTTGCGACCGTTTCTTCGAACTTAAACATTCGTTCTATGCAAATGTTAAGAGTGAGATGGAGGCAAACCTCCAATTGAAAAATGAGATTTGCGAGGCTGCTGAGGCACTCAAAAATAGCGACCAGTGGAAGAAGACTACCGACGAGCTGATTGCTTTGCAGAAGCGTTGGAAGGAGATTGGTCCCGTGTCGCGTCGTTATTCGGATGCAGTATGGAAGCGTTTCCGTGCCGCTTGTGATGAGTTCTTTGCACGCAAGAGTGCTCACTTCTCGGGTGTAGATGAGCAGCACGTTGAGAATCTTGCAAAGAAGGAGGCTCTGCTCAATGAGATGGCAGAGGCTGATATCACAGTAGGTGGCTTTGAGGCTATCAAGGAGTTCCAGCGTCGTTGGAGCGAGATTGGCTTTGTGCCTATCAAGGCTAAGGAGGCTATCCAGAAGAAGTATAAGGAGGTGGTTGATGCTATGTTCGCTACCCTGCGTGGTGGTGAGAAGGAGCGTAGTATGGACCGTTTCCGCAATCGTATCAACACCCTCAAAAGCAATGGCGAGCGTCGTTTGCGCACTGAGCGTGAGAAGTTGTATAATAAGGTAAAGCAACTTGAACAGGACATCGCCACTCTGGAGAACAACATCGGTTTCTTCTCGCGCAGCAAGAATGCTGAGGCAATGATTCACGATGTTGAGGAGAAGATTGCAGCAGCCAAGGCAGAAATGGCTGAACTGATTGAGAAAGTTAATCTTATAGATAAAGAGAATTAGTTATGTACAGTAACAAGAGTGCCAAAACAAAGTATGTATTTGTTACCGGCGGTGTAGCATCGTCGCTTGGCAAAGGTATTATCTCATCGTCGCTTGCACGTCTGCTCTTGGCGCGTGGTTATTCGGTGGCAATTCAGAAGATGGATCCTTATATCAATATCGATCCCGGTACGCTTAACCCATACGAGCATGGTGAGTGTTATGTTACTGAGGATGGTGTTGAGACCGACCTCGACTTAGGTCACTATGAGCGTTTCACCTCTATCCCCACTTCGTCTGCAAATACTGTGACAACCGGTAAGATTTACTACTCGGTTATCAACAAGGAGCGCAATGGCGACTATCAGGGCAAGACCGTACAGGTTATCCCTCATATCACCGACGAGATTAAGCGTCGCATCCAGCTGCTCGGCAAGAGCAAGAAGTACGATGTGGTGATTACCGAGATTGGTGGTACCGTAGGCGATATCGAGTCGCTTCCCTATATCGAGGCAGCACGTCAGTTGCGCTATGAACTTGGTGTGCAGAATACCGCTTTCC